>JBCCUY010000441.1:0-2686 GCA_039196145.1 Bacteroidota bacterium | reverse complement strand
TTTTTTGTTGATGTTCAAAATCCCGTTTTCGTTTAAATTGGCATTTATGAACTGGGATTCAATTTCATTGAAGGACCTTACGGGGTCATAAAAAATATAACCATCGTACCCAGAAAATGTTGAAGTTGAATTCTGAAGCTTTGCATTAATGTCAACCTTTAGATTTCGTGCTGGAGCTCCGTGTAACCATTCCACGGAAGCTTTGCCTTTACTTATCTCGTTGGCCGTTAGAATATCATCCTCAAAGTCGATGGCCACCTTCAAACGGTTGGGCTTGATGGTCGCAATTTTTAAGCTTTTATGGAATTGTGCTCCCCCAACCGAAACTTTGGCGCTCCAACTTCCTGTTGGAGCATTTGCCTTGGTTGGGATCGGGAAGTAATAGAATTTCCCCTCTTTTTTGGCATATAGCCCCTCAGAAACCTGTAGGCTTTCCTCGGTCAAAACACTTCGTTGAACCAGTTTGCCACGCGCATCGTTGACCTCCAGGATAATGGGGTGGTTACCTGGCAGGGGATTGTTCCGGTCATCGAGGACAAAGGTCAAGTGTACGGTATCGCCTGGGCGATGAACCCCTCTTTCCGTATATACAAAACCTTGCAGCCCACTTTGCAATTCCTGACCGGATACATCAAACTTGCTTAGGGAAAGAGCATTTCCGTCCGCTAGTTTGGCGTATGCATAGTTTTTCTCTTTTTCTGCCACTGCAAAGGCGAGGTTTTTTTCGCCGTCATAGATGCCAAATCCAGAGGCATCGGTAAGCACTTCGCCCAATAATTGTTGTTGAAAATTGTATAATTTGATTTTGGCATTGCCCACGGGTTGTGCCGTTCGTAGGTCTGTGGTCGTAAAATGATAGGTGCGGTTGTTCCCTTTCTTTACAATCAATCCCAAATCACTTCCCAAAAGATGTGTGTACGCCGTCCGATCCTCATTGTAGTACGCTTGGTGACAAGGATTTTCCTGTTCCTCCCAGTTGTAGTTGTAGTTTCGCCAATAATAGATTTCATTGTCCCAATAGCGTTCCTCCAGGGATTCTGCGCTAAAATCTACCATTTCTGTGGTAGGGTCATGGCCAACTTCCTGTGCGGTGTCCCCACAGCCAAAAGTAGTATGCTCCTTTTGGAAACTGAACTCCACTCTGTACAAAGAACCGGGGTTCACCTTGATCAACTCTGATAAGTCCAACGCATGGGCTTGCCAGTAGCTGGAATTTTCCCCGCTCCCAGAGGTCAAAGGAATCACTTTGTAAGCTATCCTCCTGCCAACGGGTCTAAGGTCAGACCGGTATTGCGGAGTTAGGTTGCTGCTTTGAAGGTATTGGAGCATATTGTTTTCAAAAACCTGGATGACGCGTACTTCTACTGCCGAAAGGCTTACGGTCTCAAAATAGATGGGAGTGGAGGCCGCATTGGGCAAAATGGTGCCCTTGGAGATAAGTCTTACATTGGGTTTCAGCTGTTCAAAAGAAACCCACTCGGAAAAATTGTTTTTTAAGGTAAACCCATAGGCACTTTTTATACCAACAAAGGCATTAATGCGTACCTCACCCAAAATGCGGTTGGAAGGATATACGCTTAAAACATTACCATTTATCTCATATCGCAAACTTTCAGCACCCTCAATGGTCACCAAGCCATTTAAATTCTGATTTTCTTTAAGGGGTTCCGAAAAGTTTAACGTTAGCGATGCATTGGGAGCTGTGGATGTTTTGGCATTGACCACCACAAACTTGTTCAATCCCGGAATGGTATAGTCTTCGGAGCCTTCATTTTCAATGCCCAGTGCCGATCCATCCCAGCCTATCTGTAATGCACCATCATCAGTTTTTCGTGCAATGCTATCTATCTTGAAGCTGAAGTATTTGGAATCTTCGGAAGTATTTTCCCATACGACGGTATTTTTTTGACCACTCTGTGATGCCGTAAGCACTTGGTTGATTTTTGCTGCAGGTAACACATCTGATGCTTCCAATGTTCCCGTAAGATATTGCCAATCCTTGCTGTAGGATTGAAGGTTTCCAAGGGTGATTTTGAAATTAGGGGCTATCGTCTTGAAACCAAAGGTATAGGTCTTAAAGTCGCGCTCAATGGCTTCAAAAAGTTTGCTTAGGTGCAAGGTAACGGTATACTCGGTATCTGCCTTTAAGTATTCTGAAGGCTGGAAAGTGAGCTCCCGACCATTTTCTATGGACAATTTCCCGGGAACCTCTGGGGAAATTTCGAGATATTCGGATGGAAGTTCCTGAGTAAGCTCAAACTGTTCCAACCGTTCCGCTAGGGCAATGGTTATGGAAGTAGTCACACTTTGGTTACCATGGGTATGGTAACTTATATAATCCTTGAACTTGAAAAGATTATCCGTTTCCGAAGAGGTTGTCTTTTTCTTACAGGAAATGGTACTGATCAAAAGGATAGTTAGGAAAAACCGAAGGAATCTAGCCATCTTAAAAATGGAATTAAATTGAACAATGCGTTAACCAAAGACAAGATAGCTTAAAAAAGGCGAGAGGGGGCTTCCGATCTTATGAAGACCGTGTTATGATTTACGGATGGTATGTTGGGATGGACTGAACCTTATGAAACATTTATGATTTTGCTATGAAAAGGGCAGCCGTAAAAACAATATCTTGACATTCTAACAACCTTAAAACGAATATCATGCGCAATTTTCTTCTTTTTCTTTT
>JBCCUY010000440.1:0-2689 GCA_039196145.1 Bacteroidota bacterium | reverse complement strand
TGAACAGATTGAATATGATATTAAATCTTTTTTTACTAGGATTTTTCGTTTACCGATCGCTAAACTTATCCGGAGAAACTGAGGTTTCTGAGAAGGGTATTGGGATGCTGATTCCTGTATTTTCTATCGTTTTTCTGGTTCTGGCCAACAGAGCCATCAAAAAGGATGAAGATCTTGTAAAATCTGTGGATCGTCTGCGTTAAACCTAACATCTTAGTAGTATTAGTGCGAAAAAACCCCGGCTTTGGCCGGGGTTTTTGTTCAATATGATTTGCCTGTGTTATTGCATGAGAGTCTCCTCCGTAAACCCATTACCGAACTTGATGTTGCTTAAGGTTTGCACAAGACTGGGTTCCTCAGGGTATCCCTCCTCTGTGGGAATAAAGTAGAAACGTTTTGTGGCTATCAATTGCCCTTCAATGTCTTCGTATTCATAATTAGCAATGATTACGGGTTCTTCCACACCTAAAAAAGGAAGGGAGAAATAGAAGCGATCTACCAGTTTGGTCTCTGGATTGACATATAAAATGTAGATATCGTTTTGTTCCTTTCCTGTTACTGCCGGGTCATAGGTTACATGAACCTTGTCATAATTGATGTTGTTGTAGGCCTCAGTCCCTAGATACTTTGCCACGGTCCCTTTATCGTTCAATTTGTAGGGCATGGTAAACCAATAATAGTTGGCTCTCCGCAGAAAATCACTCAACCCGATCAAGGCCTCATCTTCAGATTTTTTCCCATCAACCATAACAACCGTATTTTTTCCATCAAAACACTGAACTACATCAGCTTCATTATCGGGCATTACATTGATTTGGTGCTGGAGGTACTTGCCATAGGAGGCTTCGGAATTAAAAATATATCGCTCAGTGGAGATATCCGCTTTGTCTGTGGCCGGAACTCTATAATCGTAGGTGTATTCCACATCTCCTTTTTTCCACAGGTCGTTCCAGCCGCCATGGGCATGTGCAATAGATGTTAGCACCGTTCTTGGGTCTTCGGTATTATATTCCGGTACTTGGGAAGTTTCCGTAATGGGTTCTTCTACCGCCGCTTGTTGCTTTTGCTTTTGGCCACATGATGCCAAAACAAGGAAGCCCATTAGGGCCATAAATTTTAAATTGGATAATTTCATTTTGTGCTGTATGAGGGTTATGCCCATTAGACGTTCCGTTTTGCCTTTACTTACTTAACAAAGCCTGCTCATAGTCCAAACCTTTGATGAAACCCTGCAACCCTAAAGCCTTGTTCGGTAACCGTTTTGTAAGCTTCACTCTTTGAATTCAGTAACGGATTGGTGTGGTTGAAATGAATAAAATGGATTTTTTCTCTTTCCGATGAAGGTAGATGGTCAAAGCGTTCCATGCTTTCTATCACAAAGGGATGGGGAATTTCAGCAATATCCCTATTGTTGATTTCCGCGGCGTCAAAAAAAGTGGCATCAAGAAATGCTAGGTCCACTTTTTCAATCTCCTTGGCAATGTCCCTTTCCCATTTAAACCATTTATCAATGTCAGGGATAAACAATACGGACTTGTTTGGTCCCATGATGGTAAAGCCGACCGTTTCCGAATATTCATCACGGTGGGGTACGCGAAAAGGTATTATGGTAACATTGGAAGACAGCTTTTGTTCTTGGTCAAAACCCATTTCATTTAGCTCAATATTCTTAAGGTCGATCAATTGTTCCCATGGGCCGTTTGTTTCTAAAAAAGACTTCATTCGTGGCATGGTAAAAACAGGGACCCCATTTGACCCGAGGGCCTCGCGACCCAAATACATCAATCCCGCATAGTGGCCAATATGGGCATGGGTCAGAAGTATTCCGTCTGGAGTTTCGGTTGGCTTCCCTGAAAACTCTTTAAGGGATTTCAACTGGGATGGTAAATCCGGGCTAGCTTCGAATAGGTATGATCTTTGGTTTTCATTATCCACTACGCCCAAGGAAACCACTTTCCTTTTGGGGTCAGGGTTCTGGAACAGATCCTCACAACAAGATCTTTTACAACCGATATGTGGACTGCCCCCATCTTGGACCGTACCCAAAACATACAGACTCACTTTAGGGTTTTCTGCATGATCAATGACCTCTTCATGCTTTTCTTTGGCAGCAGGGCCGCAGGATATTAAAAACATCGTGAAAAGAAAAAAGAAAGGTTTCATATTATCGTTTACCCAATTCAATTACTTCAAGGTCAGAAATGGTATCCCCATCAATTTGAAACCTGAGCATGGTGCGGACCTGGTGAAAACCATGTTTCCCGCAGGCTCCTGGATTCATATGCAAGAGGTTTAACTTTTTATCATTCATGACTTTTAAAATGTGGGAGTGCCCACAAATAAACAATTTTGGAGGACGTGTTTTTATCTCATCCCGGACCCTTCGGTCATAACGGTCGGGGTATCCACCAATATGTGTAATCCAAACATCCACTTCTTCACAAAAAAAACGGTTGTGTTCCGGAAATTCCTTTTGAATGACATGGTTATCGATATTTCCGTGAACCCCCCGAAGCGGTTTAAGTTTTTCGATTTTATCGGTAACAGACAAATGACCAATATCGCCAGCATGCCAAACCTCGTCAGCCTGGGAAACATATTGTAAAATGGTCTCTACCATGTGGCCATGCTTGTCCGAGAGCAGCAAAATTTTGTTCATAACGCTAAAAATATGCTAAAAAAACCACCC
>JBCCUY010000439.1:0-2694 GCA_039196145.1 Bacteroidota bacterium | reverse complement strand
TGGTGTAATTCTTATTTTAAAAATATTTAGAACCTCTGCCTGAATCTTTTCGGCCAACTCTAGAATCTCCTGGCCAGTTGCTCTACCATGATTTACCAACACCAAGGCCTGTTTTTCATGCACACCAGCATCTCCAAATCGTTTACCCTTAAAACCGCATTGCTCAATAAGCCAGCCGGCAGGAATCTTGAATCCCTCATCAGTTTTATAGCTTGGAACATTTGGATGTTGTTTTTTCAACTTTTCAAAAGTCTTTTCGGAAATTACCGGATTCTTGAAAAAACTTCCGCTGTTCCCAATTTCTTTTGGGTCGGGTAATTTGCTCTGCCGAATGGCGATAACCGCATTGGAAACATCCCTGATAGTAGGATATATGACATTGTTTTTTTTGAGTTCCTCCTCAATGGCACCATAACCTGTATGCAGCTGATGATTTTCTTTAGTCAGTTTCAAGCTTACCGAGGTAATGATGTATTTCCCTTTCCCTTCATTTTTAAAGAAGGAATCCCGGTATCCAAACTTGCAGGCCTCTTTGTCGAACGCAATCAACTCCCCACTTTCAATTTCCATGGCGGCGCAGCTCACAAAGACATCCTTTAATTCAACACCATAGGCCCCAATGTTCTGTATGGGCGCTGTTCCGGTGTTTCCAGGAATAAGCGACAGATTTTCCAACCCCCCATAACCTCGCTCCAAGGTCCAGAGCACCAGTTCGTGCCAATTTTCACCGGCCATGACCTTCAAAATGATTTCGTCATTGGTTTCCTCAACAATTGAAATACCCTTTAAGTTGATGTGCATGACCAAGGCGTCCAAATCCCGCGTCAGCAACACATTGCTTCCACCGCTCAAAATAAACTTTTCAGGATACGCTTTTAGCTCCAACACTTTTTGCAACTGTACCAAACCATTGATTTGTACAAAAGATTTTGCCTTCACCTCGATTCCGAAGGTATTGTGATTTTTTAAGGATATGTTTTCCTGAATATTCACTGAACTTTGTACTCTTTTAAGGCTGCTGCCAGGATGTGAACGGCTTTTATTAATTGATCCTTGTGCAACACATAGGCGATTCTAATCTGATTTTTTCCCAATCCCTTGGTGGCATAGAAGCCCGCTGCAGGTGCTACCATAACGGTTTCACCATCCATTTCAAATTTTTCCAGAAGCCATTGGGCAAAATCATCCGAATTGGATACCGGTAACTGGACCACACAATAGAAAGCGCCTTGTGGTACGGCAACTTTGACCCCCTCAATCTTTTGAAGTTCAGCTACCAATAAATCCCTTCGTTCCACATACTCCTTGCTCACGGTATCAAAATAGCTTTGGGGCGTATCCAAGGCTGCTTCGCTTGCTATTTGTGCAAAAGTGGGCGGGGACAATCTGGCTTGGGCAAATTTTAATGCGGTTTGGATGACTTCTTGATTTTTGGAAACCAAGCAGCCTATCCGTGCGCCGCACATGCTATATCTTTTCGAGACCGAATCAACCATAATGGCCCTGTCTTCCAATCCGGGTTCACGTAAAATGGAGTAATGTTCCCGGCCATCGTAGGCAAATTCCCGGTATACCTCATCCGCAACCAAAAAGAGATTGTGTTTTTTGACCAATTTGGCCAATTGCCGAATTTCCTTCTTACTATATAGATAACCAGTGGGGTTGCCAGGATTACAAATTAGGATGGCCTTGGTTTTTGGAGTGATAAGCTCTTCAAACTTAGCAATTGGGGGAAGCGCAAAATTACTTTCAATGCTGGAGGCAATGGGTACTACCTTTACCCCAAGTGCGGTGGCGAATCCGTTATAATTGGCATAAAATGGCTCTGGGATAATAATTTCATCCTCAGCGTCCATTATGGTACCCATTACAAATGATAAGGCTTCTGAACCTCCAGTAGTGACAATGATGTCATCGGCATTTACGTCAATCGAATTCTTGGCGTAGTAGGACGCAATCTTTTTTCTATAGGTTTCCGAACCTTCCGTCATACTATAAGCGAGAACCTCAATAGTATGATTACGAACGGCGTTTAAGGCTATTTCGGGGGTTTTAATATCAGGCTGACCAATGTTCAAATGAATTACCTGGGTACCCCTTTTTTTGGCCGCTTCGGCATAAGGAACCAACTTTCTTATGGGCGAGGCCGGCATCTGCCTTCCCTTTTTGGATATACTGGGCATGCACAAAATTTTACGCAAAAATGGGAAAACCAATTCTTGCATACAACTCCTTACCGTAATATTTAAACCGTTGTCGGAATGTTAAATTAAAATCATCTTTTTTCAATATTTTGTATATTTAAGAGAGATAACCCGCTAGAAGCAAGTAATTTGAAGAAAATCCTCAGTTTTTTTGCACTTCTTTTAATGTTGTTGCCATTTATGGTTTCGGCACAGGGCTTCAAATTGCCAAACGATCAGGAATATCAGAAGGTCAACTTTGAGCTGATCAACAACTTGATCATTATTCCAGTTGAAATCAATGGGTCCCAGCTTACTTTTGTGTTGGATTCAGGGGTCAGCAAGCCCATACTTTTTAACCTTTCAGATCAGGATTCCGTTCAAATCAATAATGTGTCCGAGGTTACCATTAGAGGACTGGGAGACGGAGAGCCTATGAAGGCCCTGAGCTCGCAAGGAAATGCTTTTAAATTGGGCAAGGCCAAAAACTACAACCAGGATTTATATTTGG
>JBCCUY010000438.1:0-2696 GCA_039196145.1 Bacteroidota bacterium | reverse complement strand
TTTAATTTTTGTTTCTGCTGCAATACTATTCTCTTTACGTCTCGCAAAAGCGCCTTTGCGTCGTAAATAATCCCATCTTTAATAGTGTAGGTGACACCGCCCACGCGTACAACTTCGTTGTCATCGGTAAGTCTTATGGCACCGGTGCCGTAGAGAACCTTTAGGTTTTTTAGAGGGTTTTCGGAAACTACAACGAAATCCGCTAGTTTTCCAATTTCCACTGTACCTATCTTATCAGCCATGCCAAGTGCCTCGGCTCCGTTGAGCGTTGCAGATTGAATGATTTCCAAGGGATGGAATCCGGCCTCCCGAAACAACTCCAGTTCCCGGATATAGGCAAAACCATACAATTGAAAAATAAATCCCGAATCGGAGCCCGTGGTAACACGCCCTCCTCGATTCTTATATTCGTTCACAAAGGTCATCCATAGCTTGTAGTTTTCCCTCCAGGCTACTTCCTGTTCCGTTCCCCAATCGTGCCAATACGAACCATGGGATATTTTACTCGGTTGGAAAAAAGCCCAGACCGTGGGTAGGGCGTAATCTTCATGCCATTCGGCTCTTCTGGCTCTATGCAGATCTCGGCTTGCTTCGTAGATGTTGAAGGTGGGGTCTATTGTGAAATCTAGCTCGATCAATTCATTCATCACCGCGTTCCAGTGGTCCGAATAGGGCTTTGCCGCCTGTTTCCAGAGTTTTCCTGCTTCTTCAAAGCGATGTTGCTCGTTTTGATAGTTGTAGTCCAACGGATAATCCTGAACGGTTCTATCTTCAAACAAAGCCTCCGGCAACCCATACCAATGCTCCATACTGGTAAGGCCTGCCCTGGCAGAGTGGAGGACATTCCAACGAGCCACATCCAATTGGGCATGATGACAAGCCGATCGCAATCCCAATTTTTTGTTCTCGTCCAAAGCGGCCGACATAATTTCCGGTGGCGCACCAAAGAATTTAATGCCATCCGCCCCTCTTTGGGCGTTGGCGCGTACCCATTTTCTGGCTTGTTCCGGGGTGCTTATTGGAGCATCGTTCAGGGGATTAAAATTACCGGATGTTTGCCCAAAAGCAGTATACGCCTGAATCCTTGGTGCAATGATTTCGTTTTTTTCACTTTTTTGCTTCAAGTCCAGGGCCCAGTCCACACCTCTTCCAGCTGGTTCCCTAACCGTTGTGATTCCATGTGACATCCATAGCTTAAATACATAATCATAGTCTGCACCTTGGGCCACACCGCCTATATGGCCATGCATGTCCACAAAGCCCGGCAACAAATACATTCCTTCGCATTGAAGCTCTTTTCCTCCGGGTTTGAGCTGTGGTCTTTCACTTTCTTTGATTTTTACCCCAGGGTAGCCAACAACTTGGATATCGACTATCTTGTTGTTCTCCACCACGATATCTATAGGTCCCCTAGGTGGGGCACCGTTACCATTAATAAGCGTTACCCCACGGATAATCAGTTGGGAGAAAGGGCCTTCGCTCATACTATCTTGCCCAACCCCTGAAAAAGCATGGAGCAGTATTAATAAAGAGAGTAGTTTTTTCATGTTGTATGGTTATTCTGGAATTTCAATTTTATCACCAAGGAACAGGGCATTTAAGAACAATCTGTTGGTGCCATACCAAGAACCCCGGAAATTGGGATTGTCCGCAAATAATACAACCCGACCACTTCCCAGTTTGCTAACGATTAAAGAAGCCGAAGGTTTAAGTTTGTCCTCCATATTCTCTTTGGTGATGAAACCATCAATATGCGGATTCTTGGAGTATTTGGCCACTGTGGCATATTCGTTCTTACTGGGTGATATCCAAACACTGTTGTTTTTATAAACAGGGATAGATGCGTCATGATAACCAAAGGCTAGGGGGTGGGTTACATCTAAATCTACCCTAAAGATAGCACCGCCAACGCTTTCCTTGCCCAGATTTTCTGGAGCATTTACATACGGTTTGCGGACGACAGCTTTGGTGGTATCCTTTTCTTTTTCAGTAAGTTCCTCTTCAACCAGTTTTTTGTCGATGGCCCATTTTGAAGCTGTGCCAATGGTAATTAGGGTATTTCCCTTACCTACCCAATCCTTTATTTTATCCTGTTGTTTTTCGGATAGGTCATAACTGCCAGAAACCATCACCAGGGTATTGTATTTATCCAAATTGACCCAACCAAGGTTTCGCATTGGGATTTTGGTGATGGGCATTCCTACTCGCGTATCCAAAAGATGCCAAACTTCACCAGCCTCATAAGATCGTACCCCGTTTCCGATAAGCATGGCCGCTTTTGGTTTTGTCAGGGCATCAACATATCGGCTACCTAGATCAACACCGGCCGCATTATAGCCCGTATTTGCAGCGTAGGTGGGAACTTCAAAACGGTTTTGGGCCTCTTGAATCAATTTGAATACATCGTTTGAATCCTTTTTTTGTAGACTCACAGGAATAACCAAGGCCCCGTAATTAAAGCCTTTGTTCCCAGCTGTTGTCTTGGCCGTAAAGGGTTTGAAGGAGGCCGAAACCACCAATCCCTTTGATTGTAGGAAGTTCAACGCCGCCACAGCATTATAATCATCGTAGTCAATGATATAGGCATATTCGGATTTTGGGACCAAAGTCGCCTGGATCAAATCAGAGGTTGAAACCACTTTTTCTCCCAGATTTAAGGAGGAGGTCGCCTTGTATTTCATATTGTAGAAATTGGC
>JBCCUY010000437.1:0-2707 GCA_039196145.1 Bacteroidota bacterium | reverse complement strand
GAAGTTTTGATACTGTTTTCTTTGCCATGGTCTTCTTATTTAATTTTTTTATGAATTGTGATTCGTTTTAAGATTGGATTGTATTTTTTTATTTCCATCCTTTCTGTCGTGTTCTTTTTATTCTTGGTGGTGATGTACCTGGAAGTACCTGGCATACCAGAGTCCTTGTGCTCTGTACACTCTAAAATAACCTGAATTCTATTACCTTTCTTTGCCATTGTATCGTACTTAAAAAACTATCTCCCTATTTTTTGGATTTGATATCCTTCAAAACAGCAGAGATTCCTTTTTTGTTGATAATCTTTAAACCTCTTGAAGACACGTTAAGGGTCACCCAACGATCTTCTTCAGGGATGTAAAATCTTTTTTTGGAGATATTTACATCAAATCTTCTCTTGGTTTTATTGATAGAAAAGGAAACGTTGTTTCCAAACATTACCTTTTTACCTGTTACTTCACAAACTTTAGACATCTCCCTAACTTTTGAGTGATTTTATTGAGGCTGCAAATTTATGGCATTTATACGGGACGCACAAAATTCTTTTTCAGAAATTTAAAATTTCTTTCCAAAGCATTTCGAAGGCCTTGTTTACGGACCGTTTTACGATACGTTCCCGACTATTTCCCATGGTAAAACGCTGGGCAAAAGTGCGTTCAGGGGTGCTGATAGCAATAAAAACCGTTCCCACATCTGCATCCGAATCGCCCTTGGTTGGCCCGGCATTGCCAGTGGTTGCAATGGCAAAATCTGATTCCATTGCCCGCTTTGCATTTGTGGCCATGGCTAGGGCCACTTCTTCACTCACCACCGAATACTTTTCTACCAAATCCTCGGGAATACCCAATGCCTTAATTTTGGTTTCCGTGGCATAGCTTACCAGACTCCCCTTGAAATATGCAGATGCACCTGGGATGGACGTTATACGTCCTGCAATAGCGCCTCCAGTAAAACTCTCGGCAGCTCCCAAGGTCAAGCCCTTTTGTGTAAACCATATTCCAATTTGACGTTCTATGGCATCTTCCTCTTCTTCGCCAAAGATAATGTCACCAATAATGGCATAAAGTTTCTTTACTTCAGCGGCTACGGCAGCTTCTATAGCCTCCTTATCCGTTCCCTTTGCCGAGAGCCGCAAGCGAACCCTTCCCAAATTGGGCAAGTAGGCCAGTTTTATAAATTTGGGCAAATTGTTCTCCCAATCTTCAATTCTATTGGCGATGGCGCTCTCTCCCAACCCATAGGTGATTATGGTCTTATGGAAAATATGTGGGCGTTCAAATTCCTCTGTAATCTTGGCGATAACCTTATCTGTTATCAGGTGTTTCATTTCAAACGGCACACCGGGAAGCGAAACAAAAACAGTCTTCCCCTTCCTCATCCAGATACCTGGTGCCGTACCATTGGCATTATGGAGCACTTCAGATTTGGATGGAACCAAAGCCTGCTTTCGATTGAGGTCCGAAATGGGTGTGGAAATGTAGGTCTTGAAGAGCTCTTCTATATGCTGGAGTACGTCCTCATTTTTAACCAATTTGTCCCCAAAAAATTCACAAAGGGTGTGTTTGGTAATATCATCCTTGGTCGGACCTAGGCCTCCTGTCATGATTACCACTTGGGACCTTTCCCCAGCCTCTTCCAGTACTTTAAGGATTTGCTCCCTGTTGTCCTGTACAGACGTAATTTGATAGACCGCTACGCCAATCTTGTTTAATTCTTTAGAGATAAATGCGGAATTGGAGTCCACAATCTGCCCAATGAGGATTTCATCCCCAATGGTGATGATTTCGGCTTGCATTTATAAGTTGAAGTCTTTTTGGAGTTCAGCTACCACCTGAAGTACATCTTTCTTTAAAACAGGGAATTTTTCCTCAATTTCGGTCATATTGGCCGCATTCTTGCCCAAGGTCTCAATCTCCAAAGCGATGGCCCTAGTTTGTTCCATTCCCAATAAATCCACATTAGGTTTTATTTTATGGGCTAGCTTGTACACATTTTCATAATCCCTACCAGCGATGGCCTTCTCCAAACCTTCCAAATCCACAGGAACTTCTTCTAAAAAAACAGAAATAACAGAGGTGATAAAATCCTGGTCACCCTCCGCCATTTCGTTAATCTTATCGAGGTTGTAAATCATTATCTCACATTAATTTCAAATAGCTGCTCTCCTTCAAGTGTCCCTACAAGGTAATCATTTGGACTTACTTTACCAACCCCAGATGGGGTGCCCGTAAAGAGAATATCACCCTTTTTCAGCATAAAATATGTGGAGACATAAGCAATTAACTCATCTACTTTCCACAGCATCAAGGAAGTATTGCCGTTTTGTACATTTTCCCCATTTTTTAACAAGGAAAACCCCAGTTTGTCTATATTTTCGTACTTTTCCTTTTGTATCCATTTACCTACCACAGCGGAACCATCAAAACCTTTGGCTTTTTCCCATGGCAGTCCCTTAGCTTTCAATTGAGATTGGAGATCCCTTGCCGTAAAGTCGATTCCCAAGCCTATTTCATCATAATAGGTATGTGCAAATTGTTGGGCTATATGTTTACCAACCTTCTTGATTTTCACTAAAACCTCAACCTCATAATGTATATCATTGGAAAATTCCGGAATGTAAAAATCTTGCTCCTTAGGTAAAATGGCGGAATCCGGTTTCATGAACACCACTGGTTCTTTCGGGCGTTCATTTTCAAGTTCTTCAATATG
>JBCCUY010000436.1:0-2708 GCA_039196145.1 Bacteroidota bacterium | reverse complement strand
TGGCTTTCAACCCATAGAAACTCCTAGTTTTGAAAACAGTGAAACCTTGATGGGGAAATATGGAGAGGAAGGAGATCGACTTATTTTTAAAATCCTAAATAGCGGTGATTATTTGAAAAAAGTAGATGATACCTTGTATCAGGCTAAGGATAGTACTAAAATGACAGCAAAGATTAGTGAAAAAGCTTTGAGATACGATCTTACAGTACCTTTTGCGCTATATGTTGTACAACATCAAAATGAGATTGACTTTCCGTTTAAACGGTATCAAATCCAGCCTGTTTGGCGGGCCGATAGGCCGCAAAAAGGACGTTTTAGGGAGTTTTATCAATGTGATGCGGATGTGGTTGGGGCGAAATCCTTACTTCAAGAAGTGGAATTTGTACGCTTGTATGATGCCGTTTTTACCGACTTGGGCTTGAAGGGAACCACCATCAAACTTAACAATAGAAAAGTATTGTCCGGCATAGCTGAAGTTATCGGTGCCAAACATTTGCTGATTGATTTCACTGTGGCCTTGGATAAATTGGATAAGATAGGGGAGGAAGGCGTCAAAAAAGAAATGTTGGCCAAAGGGATTACAGAAGGTGCCATTGCCAAGGCATCCCCTCTGTTTGAAATGTCTGGTAACAGCTTAGAACAATTGGAGCAACTGAAATCCCTTTTGGTGGAATCTGAGATTGGTATGGAAGGAATCGCCGAGCTAAAAGAGATTATTGATGGCGTAGAGGTTTTAGGTTTGGAATCTGCCAAACTCCAACTGGATGTTACATTGGCCCGTGGGCTCAATTACTATACAGGTGCCATTTACGAGGTCAGCGCACCAGAAGGTGTGAAAATGGGCTCTATCGGAGGTGGTGGACGTTATGATGACCTTACGGGGATTTTTGGTCTAAAAGATATTAGTGGCGTTGGAATCTCTTTTGGTCTAGACCGAATCTATCTGGTTTTGGAAGAATTGGGGCTCTTTCCCGAAAGTTTGAGTCAATCTGTGGAGGTACTCTGTGTTAATTTTGGAAAACGTGAAAGCGCGGCGGCCTTGAAATTGGTTAATCAGCTGAGGGCCAGAGGAATCAAATCCGAAGTATTTCCAACAAGCACCAAAATGCAAAAGCAGATGAAGTATGCCAATAATCGCAATGTTCCTTTTGTGATACTTATAGGCGAGCAGGAATTGGCAAATGGTAAGTTTGTGGTAAAAAACATGGAGAGCGGAGAACAGCAGACTTTTGAACTGGCTAATCCTGAAACGTTTATCGATACACTATAACCCCTGTAGTTGTTTTTTAAGAGCAGTGACCACAGTGTGGTAATAGGTTAAATCATGCGGAACAAAGCCTTCTAGCTCATTTTGTTCAATACGCTTTTCAAATGTTCCTATATCGATGAATTTTAGGTCTTCCACTTCTGTTTCCTGTTTGGTGAGTTCGTGCAATGGTGTGCGGAGTTCACAACAGAAGGTGTGATGGAATTCCTTGTCGATTAAAGTATCTGAGTGCAGATGAACAGATTTGAAAACCCCAATTTTTTGAAGTTCCTTGGGCAGAATTTGTAATCCGACCTCTTCCTGGACTTCGCGGATTACGGCATGAATGATATCCTCTCCTGCTCCTATATGTCCGGCAACGGAAACATCCCAAAGCAAAGGATGGGTGTCTTTTTGTGCTGCCCTTTGCTGCCAAAGCATTTGCCCTTTTTTAGTATAAAGCCAAACATGAACGGTAGGGTGGAACAATCCCTTCAAATGGGCTTCGGATTTTAAGCAGGTACTTCCTGTATCATTTCCGTTGTCATCCAGAATGTTCACCAATTCATCCATGAATCACTTCATTGGTGTCATTCCCGCTTTTACGGGAATGACAACTTAGTCAAAGTAACTAAACGTCTCTCCTTCCTTGATAGTGAGAAGTGTTTCATAAATCAAGCGAATCACGTTTTCCACGTCATCCTTGTGCACCGTCTCAACCGTGGTGTGCATATAGCGCAGCGGCAAGGAAATCAAAGCGGAGGCAACTCCACCGTTACTGTAGGCAAAGGCATCCGTATCCGTTCCGGTATAACGGGAAGAGGCCAAACGTTGGAAAGGAATCTTATTGGCTTCTGCGGTTTCAATAATACGCTCCCGCAGTTTGTTCTGCACTGCCGGGGCATAGGATATAACAGGACCGGCACCAATTGAAGTTTCCCCTTCTTTCTTTTTATCTATCATGGGAGTGGTGGTGTCATGGCACACATCCGTTACAATAGCCACATCAGGTTTTATGGTCTGGGTAATCATTTCAGCACCTCTAAGCCCTATTTCTTCCTGCACGGAATTGGTAATGTATAGACCAAAAGGTAGTTCCTTTTTGTTCTCATGAAGTAATCGGGCCACTTCGGCTATCATAAAACCACCTGCGCGATTGTCCAAAGCGCGGCAGACATATTTGTTGTCGTTCAGGATTTGGAATTCATCGGGATAGGTGATGACACATCCCACATGCACTCCCATTTTTTCCACTTCTTCCTTATCCTTGGCTCCTATATCGATAAAAATATTGTCTAGTTTTGGAGGCTCCTCTTTAGCACGATTTCTGGTGTGTATGGCTGGCCAACCAAATACCCCTTTCACAATTCCATTTTTGGTATGGATGTTCACCCACTTGGAGGGTGCTATTTGATGGTCGCTTCCTCCGTTTCGGATGACATAGAGTAATCCGTTGTCCGTG
>JBCCUY010000435.1:0-2708 GCA_039196145.1 Bacteroidota bacterium | reverse complement strand
CGCAGTCCCTAGCATTACCTGATGCAAAGCATAGTTCGCATCCAGGCCGTCCTTTGCAACCTTCCATATACATTTTAAAAAGAGGATTGGCTAAATGCGGGTAAATGCGAAACCTAAAAATTGAAGTACTCCTTCGCATTATTGTAACAAATATCCTGTATGATCTTGCCTATCCATTCGATGTCATTTGGCAGTTCACCCCGCTGCATTTCTGCACCAAAAAGATTGCACAGAATTCTTCTGAAATATTCGTGTCTAGGGAAGGATAAAAAACTCCTAGAATCTGTAAGCATTCCAATAAAAGTGCTTATCATTCCCATATTTGACAGGGCGTTCAACTGTTTTTCAATTCCATCCTTTTGGTCCAAGAACCACCATCCCGAACCAAACTGGACCTTGCCTTTTACAGACCCATCGTTAAAATTTCCTGCCATAGTGGCCAACACTTCGTTGTCCGCCGGGTTTAAATTGTACAGAATAGTCTTTGAAAGCTTGTTATGGTCATCCAGCGTACTAAGAAATCGGGATAGAGTAGCTGCTTGTTTAAAGTCCCCTATTGAATCCCAACCGGTATCAGGACCCAAGACTTTTCCCATACGCGTATTGTTATTTCGAAGTGCCCCCAAATGGAACTGTTGTACCCACCCCATCTGGTGATAGCGCTCTCCAAGAAACAGCAATAAGGCCGTCATAAATTGTTCCTGCTCTATAGGGCTTATTATCTTCCCTGCCCTGCGCTTTTGAAATATGGCTTCAATTGCTGTAGGTGAGGCCTCTTCAAATGGAACATAGCTTAGACCATGATCGGATATCGAGCATCCATTAGCCTTGAAATAATGTAGCCGGTCCAACAAGGCATCGCATAAATCCTGATAGGTCCCAATCTGGGTTCCACTAGCTTCTTCAAGTGCATCCAAATACGTATTGTAATCTTCATTTCCAATCAGTATCGCCTTGTCTGGTCGAAACGCGGTTCCCACCTTGATACCAAAATCACTTCGCTCCAAGGTTTGGTGGTATTCCAGGGTGTCCGTCGGGTCCTCTGTAGTGCAAAGCACTTTCACGTTCATCATTTCCAGAAGATTACGACAGCTATACTTCGGCGCTGCCAATTTCTCTTGGGTCAATTGAAAGACAATATCTGCGTTTTTATCCGATAGTAATTCTTGGTAATTGAAATACCTCGCCAGTTCTAAATGCGTCCAATGATAAAGCGGGTTTCTAACCGTGTAGGGAACCGTATGTGCCCATTTTTGAAACTTTTCCAAGCTTGAAGCCTGGCCAGTAATAAACTTATCATCCACACCGAGCGCTCGCATTGCCCTCCACTTATAATGGTCACCGGAAATCCAAACCTCTGTAATGTTATCAAAAGTTTTATCCAAGGCAATCTGCCGGACCGGTAAATGATTGTGATAATCAATAATAGGCATTTTGCTCGCATACCCATGATAAAGTTCTACGGCATATTTGCTCTGCAATAAAAAATTGTCCGCTATAAATTTATTTCCGCTCATATATTGTTTTTCTCTTAACCCTTAAGACAGCGCTATATAAATTATAATGGTCAAGCCAGTCAATATGGCTCCCGCCTGTTTTACCTTGGACCACGGTTGATCCGGATACTTATATTTTTCATGAACATAGTCCGCGGTAGCAAATTGGTTGGAAACCAACCACATAATGATAAAATTCAAGACAAACTCTATCCCCCATAGGTGTACAAAGTGGATATCCAAATCCAGGATAAAAGTGGCCAATATGTAGAATGAAAAACCAAAGAAAAGTCCTGCTTTTGCACCTGTTGCGTTGATTTGCTTAACAAAAATCCCAGCTAGTATCACTGAGGAAATGGGTATAAAAAAGATTCCGTTTAATTCTTGGAGTAAAAAATAGAGTCCGTCAGGGGCATAGGCCACAAAGGGAGCAATGGCAATTGCACCTACTGCGAGTACCACGGAAGTAAGCTTCCCCCATCGCACCAATTTTTCATCGGATACCTGATTGTTGATGATTTTCTTGTAGATATCGTAACAAAAAATGGTGCTGGCCGAATTAAGCACACTATTAAAGGTACTGAGTACAGCTCCCAAGACCACTGCCGCAAAAAACCCATAAAGATAGGCTGGAAGCACTTTTTTCACCAATAGAGGGTATATCAAGTCTGGAGTAGCGTAGTACTCATCCTGAAAATAATAGAAAGCGATCAAACCAGGTAAAACGATAATTAATGGAACCAAAAGCTTTAGGACACCTGTATAAATCAATCCCTTTTGGGCCTCCGCCAAATTCTTAGCTCCAAATGCCCTTTGTATGATAGCTTGGTTCATTCCCCAGAAATAAAGCTGATTGATCATGAGACCGGTGAACAATGTGGAAAAAGGCAATACGGAGTCCGAAGCGCCGACAATATCAAATTTCTTTGGGGCAAAATCGTACACGGTTGTCAACCCTTCCATCATGTTGCCATCTCCAATCTGGTACAGCGCTATGGCGGGAATAAGTAAGCCCCCGAGCATAAGTCCCAAACCGTTAAGGCTATCCGAATAGGCCACGGCCTTTAATCCCCCAAAAATGGCATATAAGGAACCGATGACACCAATGGTCAAAACGGTATACAAGAGCGCCTCGGTCTTACTTATATTGAACTTTTCGGTGAACTCAAAAACACTCTCAATATTGATGGCCCCTGAATATAAAACTATGGG
>JBCCUY010000434.1:0-2717 GCA_039196145.1 Bacteroidota bacterium | reverse complement strand
TGATTTCCCCTTGGGCCAATCGGTACCGATTTACCTCATCCTTGGAAAGTGCCGCGGTGTAATCCACTTCCTCAACCTTGAAGCCCACACTTCTTAGTTTATCAAAATAATCCTTACCATAGATTCGTACGTGGTCGTATTGCCCAAAGATTCGCGCCCGTTCCTTTTTATCTGTAATGGAATCATCCTCAAAGGTTTTTTCCCTTTTTAGATCTTGTGGAATTTGAAAAATTCCCCATCCACCTGGTTTTAAAACCCGAAACAGTTCCTGCATGGCCTTTTTGTCATCAGGGATATGTTCCAATACATGGTTGCAAAGTATAACATCAAAAGAATTGTTTTCAAACGGAAGGTTGCAGATGTCCGCCTTTACTTCAGCAAGAGGCGAATTTAGATCTGTGGTGGTATAGTTGAGATGCTTTAATGCTTTAAAACGTTTGTGAAAAGCCTGCTCCGGAGCAAAATGGAGAAGACTCAAAGGCTTGGAAAAAAAAGAGGTCTCGTTTTTTAAATACAGCCATAATAATCGATGTCTTTCCAAGGAAAGGGTAGAGGGGGACAGTACATTTTCTCTAGGGTTTTCATAGCCGTAGGGTAAGAACCTCTTGAAGCTTTTTCCATCAATGGGGTCGGTAAAACGTTTCCCTTTTAAAAACAGGGCAATTAAAGGTCGTACCCAAAAGCTCAATCGAATCAATAGAGGTCTAGGGATAAGATTAAGTAAGAATTTGAATAGTTGTGACACAAAAATGGATTTAAATTGGAATTAGTGAAATTCGTGTCAAATTATAAAGGTTAGAGCACCAACTTCTGGCTCCTGAATACACTTTCCTCTTCAGATGCGATGCCCAAAGCATCATAAATGTATTGAAATGTGGATAACAACTCTGGCTTGCCGTCCACGAGCGCCACGTCATGCTCAAAATGGGCACTTGGTTTTCCGTCCGCTGTTAAAATGGTCCATCCGTCCTTGAGCTGTTTGATTCGGCGTGTACCCATATTGATCATAGGCTCAATGGCCACGACCATACCATTTACAAACTTTTTGCCTCTTCCACGCTTGCCATAATTGGGCATTTGGGGATCTTCATGAAGCTCGGTCCCCAAACCATGACCTACCAGTTCCCTAACAACTCCATAACCATTATTTTCGCAATAGTTTTGAATGGCGTAACCAACGTCGCCAACACGATTTCCTTCTTTGAACTGACTTATTCCTATATAGAGGGATTCTTTGGTAATGCGTAACAGTTTTTTGGTTTCTTCGGCTACTTCCCCCACTTCAAAAGTGTAAGCATGATCCCCGTAATACCCATTTTTTAGAGCTCCACAATCTACAGAAACAATGTCGCCTTCCTTCAACAACTCGTTGTTGGGGATACCATGTACCACCTGCGAGTTTGGGCTCCAGTTAAGGGTGTTTGGAAAGTCGTACATGCCCAAAAAACCAGGTTCTGCGCCTTGTTCCCGAATGAAATCTTCAGCCATTTTATCCAATTGTAATGGATTGGCTCCAGGTTTGATTTCGCTTGCGAGCATGCCCAAGGTTTTGGATACGACCAAGGCACTTTCGCGCATTAGCTCAATTTCCTCTGATGTCTTGATTTTTACCATGGGTGCAAAGATAGCGGAAATCAAAAAATCTGAACCTTCGCGGCCCTCTTAAACGTCTTAAACAAGAGGATTTTGTGTCATTAAATTGGGTTGCGGTATACACAACAACTTAAGGATAGTGGGTGCGATATCTCCTAAAACTCCATTTTTTATTTGTGCAATGTCACCATCTACCAATATAAGAGGTACCGGGTTGGTAGTGTGGGCCGTATTTGGACTTCCATCGGGGTTGACCATGGTATCACAATTGCCATGATCGGCTATGACAATGGTAGAATATCCATTTTCCAAACCGGCAGTGATTACATCTTTTGCACACTCATCTACAGTTTCACATGCTTTGACAGCTGCTGCCATAACACCTGTGTGCCCCACCATATCTGGATTTGCAAAGTTGAGACATACAAAATCAGTTTCTCCCTTTTGTAATTCGGGAACAATGGCATCCCTAATATCATAGGCACTCATTTCGGGTTGTAGGTCATAGGTAGCCACTTTTGGAGAAGGACATAAGATTCTTTTTTCTCCTTCAAAAGGCTCCTCTCTCCCTCCATTAAAAAAGAAGGTAACATGGGGGTATTTTTCAGTTTCGGCGATACGAATCTGTTTTTTGTTGTGCTTGGCCAGTACTTCGCCAAGCGTATCCTTAATATTTTCTTTGTCATACACCACTTTGATGTCTTCAAAGGAATCATCATAATTGGTTAGGGTGACATAGTAAAGGTTCAATTTCTTCATGTCATGTTCTGGGAAGTCTTCCTGACTCAACACTTGGGTAAGTTCCCGACCACGGTCAGTTCTGAAGTTGAAGAAAACAATGACATCTCCTTCTGAAATATTGGTCACCGGTTTGGAGTTTTCATCCGTTAGAACCAAAGGTTTTATAAATTCGTCGGTAACGCCCTCATCATAACTTTTTTGCATGGCAGCTTCAATATCCTGAACTTTCTCGCCAACATTGTTTACCATTACATCGTACGCCATTTTCACCCTTTCCCATCTCTTATCACGATCCATGGCGTAGTACCGACCAATAACGGTAGCTAGTGCTGCATTTTTATCGGAACAGAAGTGATTCAAGTCTTGGAGAAAACCTTTTCCAC
>JBCCUY010000433.1:0-2737 GCA_039196145.1 Bacteroidota bacterium | reverse complement strand
TCCATCCTTTTCAGCTTCGAACAGTTCTTGTGAAGCGCTATCATTTATCGACTTGATGATTCCTATATCGCCATACAGTTCATCCAAAAGGGTAAACCCAATGACTTCATGAAAATAGAACTTGTCCCCAGTTAAAGGTGGGAGCATGGTCAAGGGCAGGAACAATTCAGACCCTATGATTTTATCCGCGGACGACTCGTCTTTTACCTCTTCGAAGTCGATGCGAAGCAAAGCGGATTTGTGCAGTCGGCAACGGTCAATAAAAAATGGAACCAGATTGTTTCCGAGAGAAACAAAAACTGATTCCATGTTTTCGTAGATTTCGGGTTCATCGGTATCTAGTTTCACCAACACCTCACCCTTAAAACTATATTTTGAAACGACTTTGCCCAGGTAGAAGCAATCTTCCTTGCGCATCGTTAGCGTGTTTACTCTTCTTCTTTGCTTGCCTCAGCAGCAGGAGCTTCCTCAGTTTCGGCCACAGCCTCCTCTTGTTTAGGCTCTTCAACTACAGCGGTTTCTTCAGTTGCGGCCTCAGCACCTTCTTCGGCAGCTGCCTCTTCCTCTACCTCTGGCAATGCAGCAGCAGCTCTTTTATCGCTTACTTCTTTTTCAGCTTCCAAAGCTTTTGCTTTTGCTTCAGCTTTTGCTTTGTCCAAACCGTCAACCTTAGCTGCAACGGCTTTTTCTTTTTCAGCTACCCAAGCCTTGAATTTTTCTTCAGCTTGCTCCTCGGTCAAAGCTCCTTTGCGAACCCCACCCAACAAGTGGTGTTTCAACAAAACGCCTTTGTAGGAAAGAATCGCTCTGGCAGTATCTGTAGGCTGCGCCCCGTTGTTCAACCATTTTACGGACCCATCAACATCCAAGTTGATAGTTGCAGGATTGGTGTTAGGGTTATAGGTACCTAACTTTTCCAAAAATTTACCGTCTCTTTTTGCTCTTGAATCTGCGGCAACAACCCAATAGAAAGGTTTTCCTTTTTTACCGTGTCTTTGAAGTCTAATCTTTACTGGCATATCACATTAATTTGTAGGGTGCCCGACCCTGGTTATTAATTCTTTTTTATTCGCTTGCTCTTTAAGCGGGTGCAAATATACTTGATTTCTTGTAATCTGCAATGGTATTGCGGACTTTCTATTCCCTTTCTGCCAATTGATCTTTGCCCCTTATCAATTTGGCCCGATGTGACTGGACCAGCTCATTGATTTGAGCTATAATTTCTGGATTTTCTTCGGCAATATTGAAGTGTTCTGAAGCATCATGATTCAACTGATATAATTGCGGAGTTCCATGTTCTTCCTTATCCCCAAATTGCCCATATGCACCCTGAGTAATAAAATGCGCTTTAAATTCCCCAAGGCGAACTGCATAAAGGTCGGTACCCCTATAATACATAATATGCTTCCTTGCACTAGGACCATGGTTCAACAAGGTTGGCCCTAAATCATAACTATCCATAATCCTGTCCCTGGGAACTTCAATTCCAGCCATCTGGCTAAAGGTGGCAAAGAGGTCCATTGTGGAGCCCAAGTCGGTTACCAGGCCCGGTTTGACAAATCCCGGCCCCCAAAAGATTCCAGGTTCGCGCATGCCTCCCTCCCAAGTGGTTCCTTTGCCTGCTCGTAAAAGACCGGCACTACCACCGTTTTCCTTAAATGGTAGCCAAGGACCATTGTCAGAAGTGAAGACCACAATAGTATTTTCCCCTAAACCCTCATTTTTAAGAGTCTGCAAAATCAGCCCAACACCATGGTCTATTTCCTGAACCACATCGCCATACAGTCCTCGCTCACTTTTACCAGTAGCCTCTTTAGAGGCAAACAAAGGGATATGGGGAAGATTGTGTGCCAAATAAATAAAGAATGGTCCTTCTTTATGTTCTTTGATGAACTTAACCGTCTCCTCACTATACCTTTTGGTTATAGTATTCTGATTGGCAGGTCGTTCAATAATTTCAGTACCACGAAGCAACGGAACATTGAAATGCTCTGTTTTTATGGCATCATCCTGTTGGCTCCAATAATCTCCATTAGGGTATTCGGCCACCCTGTCCATATCGTTTGAATATGGAATTCCGTAATAGTAGTCAAACCCATGATTGGTGGGCAGGTACCGTTCTTTATGCCCCAAATGCCATTTTCCGATGGCCGCGGTGCTATACCCTACCTTTTTCAGTTGCTCCGCAAGTGTAATTTCAGTTTGCGGCAATCCATTTTTGGAATCGGGAAAAAGTACCCGATTTTTATTGCTTGCCATCCCACTCCTCACTGGTAATCGCCCTGTAAGCAAAGCCGCCCTACTCGGCGTGCACACGCTGGCACCAACATAAAAGTTGGTCCATTTTTGACCCTCAAAGGCCATTCGGTCCAAGTTGGGGGTATGGATGGTGGGATTACCATAACAACTTAGGTCCCCGTAGCCCAGATCGTCCGCAAAAATGACAATGAAATTAGGTCGATCCTGAGTTTGGGCATATAGTACGATATCGCATAATCCCGACATAGAGATTATTAAAATCAACATTATGTTCTCGAAAAAATGCAGTGGTTTCATCTGGTGTAGTTTATCGGTGGCTATATATAAGACCTAAAAATAGGAAGAACAACATCAACAGGGCGGGAGAATTTGATCGAAATTGAGAACTATACCAAGGACGGGCGTCAAGTTGATAACTCCTAAAAACTAGTTTTTAATATACCTTCCTGTTTTTCTATTTTTAAAGGCTCATTTTTTT
>JBCCUY010000432.1:0-2759 GCA_039196145.1 Bacteroidota bacterium | reverse complement strand
CAAGGGAACAAAAGGCAGCACCGAAAATCCATAAAGAGACTTGCAAAATAGATTGGAACCAACCTATAGCGCAAATCCACAACCATATTCGAGGGCTAAGTCCTTATCCTGGAGCATGGACCCACTTCATAAATTCCGAAGATGGGGATGAATTGACTATAAAGGTATTCGAGAGTGCGATTGAAGCGATGGATTCCACGCATAACATCGGAGACATTATTACTACAAAAGATACTTTAAAAGTAGCTGTTCAAGAAGGGCTTGTTTCCTTGCTTGAGATTCAGCTTCCCGGTAAAAAAAGAATGAAGACCGCAGATACACTTCGAGGCTACCAAATAGGAGAAAATTCCAAAATGCGCTAAAGCCTTGTCAACACTGGCCTTGGAAATATCTCGGTTTTGCTTCCACTTTATCAACAAACGTTTGAAGTTATCAACAAAAACCCTGAATTCCCTTGGTTTTACTTGTATGGACAGCAAATCCGTATAAATTTGTTCAGCATTAAATTTATTTTAACAACAATTAATTTATTTCCATTATGAACAAAACAGAATTAATCGATGCTATGGCAGCTGATGCTGGCATCACGAAAGCAGCGGCTAAAAAAGCATTGGAATCTTTCTTGGGTAACGTAGAGGGATCGCTTAAAAAAGGAAACAGAGTTTCTTTGGTAGGTTTCGGTTCTTGGTCAGTTTCCAGGAGAAATGCAAGAGAAGGTAGAAATCCACAAACTGGACAAACTATCAAGATTGCAGCTAAGAACGTTGTAAAGTTCAAAGCTGGAGCAGAATTGAGCGGTTCAGTCAACTAATCAGTTTGGTAACACAATATATAGAAGCACTTCCTAACGGAGGTGCTTTTTTATTTGGGGTCATTCCAAAGGTTTTTTGTAATTATTCGGATTTATATTACATTTAAAAGAAAGAAGCTGGCTAAATGGTAGGTCTTAAACCAACAAAAGGAAAATTATTGGTAGCGGAACCAACACTTACCGGAGATGTTTCCTTTAACAGATCCGTGGTGCTATTGGCCGAGCACAACCATGAGGGTTCTGTCGGCTTTATCTTGAATAAGCCCTTGGACTACAACATTTGCGACCTCATTTCAGAAATCACCATTCCTTTTAAGGTATTCAATGGAGGGCCCGTTGAACAGGACAACCTTTATTTTATTCATAAAGTACCCGAATTGATAGATGATAGCATTGAGATATCCGATGGTATTTTTTGGGGTGGAAATTTTGATAAGACCGTAGAACTCATCAATAATGGAACCATTACCGAACAGGATATTCGATTTTTCCTAGGATATTCTGGATGGGATTCCCATCAGTTGGACCATGAGCTCTCATCCAAATCTTGGGTGGTGGTACAAAATGAATATGAAAGTAACATTCTTGAAAAACCTTCCAGTGCCTTCTGGAAGGAAAAAATGGTTGAACTGGGCGGGGATTACCTGCTTTGGTCCAATTCTCCTGAAAACCCTTCTTTAAACTAGCTCATCCCAAGCGGGCTTTTGCATTTAGCTTACCTAAAAGTTGTTGGGCCATTGTATTGCCAAACTCTTTTTTCCGGTATTTCCCAATGGAAACAATTCCTTGGATACTATTGGTCAAGAAAAGTTCGTCTGCCTTCTGAAGTTCAAATGGGGAAATGGATTCTTCCGATAGTTCCAAACCATCAACTGTTCCGATCACCTCTATTAACTTTTTGCGGATAATACCATTTAAACATCCATCCGACAGCGGTGGGGTTTTTACTGTATTTCCGCTCACCAAAAACAAATTTCCATTTATGGTTTCCACAACTTGTTTATCCCCATTGATCAATAAACAGTTATCATAACCATTTTCCTTGGCGAAAACACTGGCCACCACATTAAGGATTTTGTTTGTGGTTTTTAAATTGGAAAGCATGTCCTTGTTCAGATAGTAATCTTTGAACAATTCAACCTCATAAGGCCCTGCATTCAACAAATAAAAGGGCGACTCTATCGGGGTTACCTCGATCAAATAGGAAACCTCATGGGTAGTTGGATTATAAAGACCTCCATCCCTTCGAAAAACAGTTATTCTAACCCGAACAGGTTGATCCTCCAAACCATTTTTGACCACTGTTCTTTGAATCTCGCCTTCTAAAAACTCCAGTGTAAAATCCATGGGGATGTCCATTCGCAAAATACGCATGGATGCCATCAACCTAAAGTAATGGTCCTCCCAGAAAAAGAGGGTTTGTTTTACACAACGTAGGGTTTCAAACAAGGCATCGCCATATTTAAGTCCACGATTGTTGTGGGTAAGGATTGGAGCAGATTTGGGGAGCAATGCCCCATCAAAATTGACCATAAAAAAGTCCCGATTAAAATCGGGACCAAATATACGTTTTAGCTTGGAATACTTCTACTTAGATCCCAATACTTGCTTTAAATCCGATACTTGGTTTTCCCAGAGCATTCTAGCTTCATCTACTTCGTCCTCTTCAGCAAAATCCGTAATGAAAAGGGACACATCCTTGGTGATTTCGTCTACGATGATTCGCATTTCAAAATAACTGTCATCATCATTTTCTTCCCAAGCAAACTTTACAAATTCGTCGCTCTTTCGCTTTAGCATTTTGGCATTCTCCTCTGCCCCATCCCAAATGAATGTAAAGAGTTCACTTCTGGAGTTTACATTATCGGCATACCACTCTGATAAGCCAGATGGAGTAGAGATATATTGGTAAAGTAATTGAGGCGAGGCCTGTATTACAAACTCAATT
>JBCCUY010000431.1:0-2764 GCA_039196145.1 Bacteroidota bacterium | reverse complement strand
ACAAATTTTCTTACTTTTGCCGCAATGAAGTTCACCGCTACCCAAATTGCCGGAATTTTAGAGGGAGAAGTTGAGGGAAATCCTCAAATTGCTGTTCACAAATTATCTAAAATAGAGGAGGGGGAAAAAGGGTCTCTCACCTTTTTAGCCAATCCTAAGTATACTTCCTATATCTATTCCACGAAGGCCTCAATTACCATTGTAAACAAAGATTTTATCCCTGAACAGGATTTGTCCACTACCTTGATTAAGGTTGAAGACGCTTACAAGTCGTTCTCTAAACTTTTGGAGTACTACAATCAGGTTAAAAATAATAAGGTCGGTATAGAGAGTCCATCCTTCATTTCGGAAAGCGTGGATTACGGTGAAGGATTTTACCTAGGCGCATTTTCGTATTTAGGTGATAACGTAAAGATTGGGAAGGATGTAAAGGTTTATCCCAATGTATATATAGGTGATAATGTGGTGATAGGTGATAATGTGGTGGTTTTCGCCGGAGCCAAGATTTATTCGGAGTCCATTATTGGAAATAACTGTGTAATACATAGTGGCGCCATAATAGGAGCTGATGGCTTTGGGTTTACCCCAAATAGTAATGGGGAATATAGTAAAGTACCACAAACCGGAAACGTTATCCTGGAGGATAATGTGGATGTGGGTGCCGGAACTACAATTGATCGAGCCACACTGGGTTCCACCATTCTTCGAAAAGGAGTGAAATTGGACAATCAGATTCAGATTGCCCACAACGTTGAAATTGGGGAGCATACGGCCATAGCGGCACAGACTGGAATTGCAGGTTCTACCAAAATTGGTAAAAACTGCCTCATAGGAGGTCAAGTCGGTATCGTGGGACATATAACCATCGGTGATCGAGTTAAAATACAAGCCCAATCGGGCATCGGAAGGAATGTAAAGGACGATGAGGTCCTTCAGGGTTCGCCTGCCTTGAATTACGGCGATTACAATAAATCTTACGTACACTTTAAAAATTTACCAAAACTGGTAAATCAAGTTTCCAACTTAGAAAAAAGGATTAACGGTGAGCAAGACTAGCGTTAAGCAGCGCACTATAAAAGGTAAGGTAACCCTCGAGGGTGTAGGGTTACATACCGGGGAGAATGTTTCCATGACATTTGTTCCCGCCAAGGAAAACCATGGATTTGCCTTTAAGAGGGTGGATTTAGAGGGGGAACCCATCATTGAGGCGGATGCCAACTATGTGGTGAATACCCAACGCGGCACCAATTTGGAAAAGAACGGGGTTAAGATTCAAACCTCAGAGCATGTCCTGGCGGCATTGGTCGGTTTGGATATCGACAATGTGCTGATAGAATTGGATGCCCCCGAACCACCAATTATGGATGGTTCTTCCAAGTTTTTTGTGGAAGCTTTGGAAAAAGCGGGTATTGTTGAGCAGGAACAGGAACGGGAGGAATATGTGGTGAAAGATGTTATCTCCTACAAGGATGAGGCAACGGGAAGCGAAATTACCGTTATTCCGGCCGAAGAATACCAAGTGACCACCATGGTGGATTTTGGCACCAAAGTATTGGGAACCCAAAACGCCACCTTGGATAAAATGTCCGATTTCAAAACCGAAATCGCGGATGCCCGTACTTTTAGTTTTTTGCATGAATTGGAAATGCTCCTAGAGCATGGCCTGATAAAGGGTGGCGATCTTAATAATGCCATCGTGTATGTGGACAAGGAGATTTCCGAGCCCACAATGAAAAAACTGGAAAAGGCATTCAAAAAGGAAAAGTTGTCCGTGAAGACCAATGGTATTTTGGATAACCTGACCTTGCATTACCCCAATGAAGCGGCACGCCATAAGTTGTTGGATGTAGTTGGCGACCTTGCTTTGGCGGGCACTCGAATTCGCGGAAAGGTTATAGCCAATAAGCCAGGACACTACGTAAATACACAGTTTGCGAAAAAGCTGTCCAAAATTATAAAGATTGAAAAAAGGAACAAGGTACCGAGTTTTGATTTGAACCAACCTCCTCTGATGGATGTGACCCAAATCATGAATATGCTTCCGCATAGACCACCTTTTTTATTGGTAGATAAGATTCTAGAGCTTTCCGATACCCATGTTGTGGGTGTCAAAAATGTAACTATGAACGAACCGTTCTTTGTGGGACATTTTCCTGGAGCTCCAGTCATGCCCGGAGTACTACAGGTGGAAGCTATGGCGCAAACAGGTGGGATTTTGGTGCTGAGTACAGTACCCGACCCAGAAAACTACCTGACTTTCTTTATGAAAATGGACAATGTAAAGTTCAAGCAGCAGGTAATGCCAGGGGATACCTTAATTTTTAAATGCGATTTGATCGCGCCCATTCGAAGAGGAATTTGTCACATGCAGGCTTATGCCTATGCCAACGGCAAATTGGCCTCTGAAGCAGAGCTGATGGCGCAAATCGTAAAAACCAAAAACAATTAGAGTTTCATGAACCAACCATTGGCATACGTACATCCGGGAGCTAAGATTGCCAAGAATGTGGTAATAGAACCTTTTACCACTATTCATAATAATGTTACTATTGGCGAGGGCACCTGGATTGGTTCCAACGTCACCATAATGGAAGGTGCCCGAATAGGAAAAAATTGCAATATCTTTCCCGGCGCCGTTATTTCAGCTACCCCACAGGACCTAAAATACCAAGGAGAGGAAACCACAGTGCATATTGGCAACAATACTACCATTAGGGAATGCGCTACTATAAATAAAGGTACATCGGACCGTATGAAAACGGTT
>JBCCUY010000430.1:0-2768 GCA_039196145.1 Bacteroidota bacterium | reverse complement strand
TTGGAGCTAAATCTATAAGCGATAAAGCAATATCTTTGCAGTAAATCAATTGCGCATGTTCAGTACGCTGGCCTTTACCATCTTTCAAGAAAGCATAGACACCTACCATATTAAGGACGATGTGGCCCAAGAATTCACGAACCCCTATCCTAAGGACAAGGTGGAGCATCTTTTATATCGAAAAAACTGGATAGATACGGTACAATGGCATTATGAGGACATTATTCGGGACCCCGCCATTGAACCTATAGCTGCCCTGGATTTAAAGAGAAAAATTGACGCCAGCAATCAAGATAGAACGGACTTGGTGGAGTACATTGACAGTTATTTTCTTCAAAAATACCAATCGGTTCAAGTGAAGGCTGAAGCCACCATTAATACAGAAAGCCCAGCTTGGGCCATAGATCGACTTTCCATTTTGGCTTTGAAAATTTACCACATGCAAGAGGAGGTGGATCGCACCGATGCTTCCCAAGAACACATTGAGAAGTGCTCCGCTAAGCTGGCTGTGCTTCAAGAACAGAAAAAGGACCTTTCTTCCGCTATAGATCAGCTGCTAGCTGATATTGAAGCTGGAAACAAGTACATGAAAGTCTACAAACAGATGAAGATGTACAACGATGATGAACTAAATCCAGTACTTCGTGGACAAAAAGGGTAAACCTGTCCACATTTTGGTGACCCGGCTTTCGGCCATGGGGGATGTTGCCATGACCATTCCTGTTTTAAATGCTGTTATGGATACGTATCCAGAGGTTAGACTTACAGTTCTCACCAAAAAGCATTTTGCTCCTATTTTTTCGCAATTGGACAGAGTGTCTGTATACCACGCTGAGGTAAAAACCAGGCATAAGGGCCTAATTGGGCTATGGCGATTGTACAAGGAGCTGTCCAAGTTTAAGTTTGATGCCGTTGTGGACCTTCACAAGGTCTTACGAAGTCGGATTCTAAAAAAATATTTTGCCCTGGATGGGGTGCCCTTTGTTCAAATTGACAAGGGAAGAAAGGAAAAAAAGGCATTAACGCAGAAATCCAATAAATCCTTTCACCAATTAAAGACCACGCACCAGCGGTATGCGGATGTTTTCTCAGAACTGGGCTATCCGATTAATTTGGAGGATGCAAAACCCCTTGCTCGATTGCAACTTTCAGAAAATGTCTTGAAAACGGTAACACAAGATGCCAAGAAATGGGTGGGCATCGCACCCTTTGCAGCCCATGAGGGCAAGATGTACCCGCTGAAACTGATTAGGGAAGTCGTTAAGGCACTGATAGATACTGATAAGTATAAAATCTTGCTCTTTGGGGGAGGCGCCAGAGAAGTAGAACAGCTAGATACCATTGCAGTATCCAATAGTAACATTCAAAATGTGGCGGGGAAATTGAGTTTGAACGAGGAGTTGGAACTGATTTCCAATCTGGATGTAATGCTTTCCATGGACAGTGGCAATGCCCATTTGGCCGCCAACTATGGTATACCTGTAGTAACGCTTTGGGGGGTTACCCACCCTTTTACGGGTTTTGCACCCTTTGCACAGCCCAAGGAGAATGCGCTGCTATCAGACCGAAATAAATTTCCCTTGGTGCCCACTTCGGTGTATGGAAACAAACTTCCCAAAGGATACGAATCTGTGATGGAATCCATTCCATCCCAAAAAGTGGTTGATAGGCTTATCAGCATATTGGAAATTTAAGAGGAAAATTTTCTGTCAGTTTGAGAGGCAAATCAAAGATTCGTGTATCGAAAACAGGAAACTTTCTGGTTTTAAGCACTTCTCTATACTAAATTTCAAAGAGATTTAACTCGAAGAGGTAGATTCTTTGCTGATTTAGGCCAGAACCCGTCTTTCCTCAATAGCGTTAAAATATAGTTTCAGCTGCTGGATGTAATTGTACTTCAATTGCCTGTTTGTACTTTCAGATAAAAGTGTTCGCATACCCAAATATGAGGCAATGATATAGCTTGCCGCGCCTTCGCAATCCACATGGCGGGCAATATAGCCATCCACTTTTCCTCGTTTTAGGATGGAGACCAGGTTCACCTCCCATACTTTTAGGATATCTCTTAAATAAGTGGCAATTTCTTGGTTTCGTTTACTGAATTCAGTGATGAAGTCGTTCAGCATAAAGCCATAGGCAATTTCATTGGGCCTGCCGGGTTCCAAGGCCTGTTCAATACTGTCCAAAATAACAGGCAATGGGTTTTCATGGGTATTCAAAGGTTCCACCAAAAGCGCATAGACCTTTTGTTGGATAAGGTTTTGCACTATGGTAATAAAGTAATCCTCCTTGGATTTAAAATGATGGTAAAAAGCACCTTTAGATAGGGAAAGGTCTTTTAGAATATCATCCAGATTGGTGTTGTAATAGCCTTTTTCATGGAAAACTTCCAGGCCTTTGGCACACAGGCGGTGCATGGTTTCGCGTTTTTTTAGGTTCTTGTCCATAAGATTTGGGTTTTGGGTATTTAGACTGTTAAGTCGGTTACAAAGTTTCCCCAGTTTTGTCCCAAGCTCAAGAATCAAGGACGTATTTGTAAGAAAAATCGGTGAAATGTTCAAAAAGGCCCCAAATCTGGATAAGTGAAAAAAGGGAACCGACCAGCGGGTCGGTTTAAGGGATTCTTTTTTGGGATAAAAAACATGGCCCCAAGAATGATCTCCATCTATTTATGTAGAACTTTTGACTAAAATTTCCCGAACTTCACTCCCGTCTGCCCACTAGAATGGGCATCGAACAAATTAGCTTATCAAAAAAGAGAGTTACCC
>JBCCUY010000429.1:0-2769 GCA_039196145.1 Bacteroidota bacterium | reverse complement strand
GGAAGGAAAGCACATCGGTTTTGCTCGTGTTGTTAGTGATTATTCAGTGTTTTCCTACATTATGGACGTGTTCATTTTAGATGAGTACAAAGGCAATGGTTATGGCAAGCAGTTAATGAGAGCCATCATGAATGATTCAGAGCTCATTGAAGTCGACAACTGGTTCCTACGAACGCTCGACGCACACGGTCTTTACAAACAATTCGGGTTCACAGAATTGGAATTTCCAGAAAGAACGATGGCCAAAAGAAGCTTTATCATTTAATCCAACAATCCAACAATCCAACAATCCAACAATCCAACAATCCAACAATCCAACAATCCAACAATCCAACAATCTAGCTACAACTGGTAATAAAGCAAGGCGAGTGAAGTCGAGTCTTATCTCATCTTTTCTCTTTCCTTCCCTAGAAAATCAATGATCGTTTTTACTTGTTTGTCAATGTCCTTTATAGGTCTTATGGCATAAATCAGGCTTCTTTTTTTGCCGTCGGACAACTCTTGAAAAATTGAATTGGCACGCTCATCCTGGCTTAATAAAACTTCCAGCACTTCAGGAATTTCCACGCCCAATGGATTGGGGTCTTCCTCGATTTTAAAGGACATTTCCTGACCCAAATCCTTTTTCAATCCCTGTATGTATTTGGTTGCTACGATAATGAAAAAGTTGCCATTCCCCAAATGGTTGAGGCCACAGGAATATGAAATGGAATTTTCTAGGGTACAGACCAGTCGGGTAGACCTTTTTTTGGAAAATGTGTTCACCACATTTGCATCTATCTCAAAGTAATAATATCCCCCTTTTCGCTTTTCCAATTTGCGAATGGGTTGTCGAAATTCTAATGTGGACATATTTAATTGTATAGGACATTTGACCTTGTTTGGAAGATTCAAATTGCCCTATGGGATTGACTGGCCTCCCTTCGTTGGTCATAGCTTTCGGAAATTTGCCTGTCGAACTTCTTTGGGGATTCAAAATTGAGTCTATGGTCCTTAAGCCGCTGTTCCCCCCCAAAGATAAAATGTAGTTCCTTTTGCATCAGCGCTTGAATGGACTTCTCGGCCACATGTTCCGGTGAGTCCATTTCCCGGCCCTTAAATTTCTGCATCATTTCCGTATCCGTTGCAGTGGGATATACACAGGTAACCGAAATTTTAAAAGGTTTGAGCTCTCGCCTCAAGGAATCCGAAAATTGACGAATCCCTGCCTTGGTACTTCCATAGACCGAATAAAACGGCATACCCAAAAGTCCCAATCCGGAAGAAACATTTAAAATGGCCGCCTCCCTGGAAGATTTGAGTAAGGGCAAACAATATTTGGTAAGGAACAGAACCGCTGTTAGGTTTACAGCTACTTGATCATAAATCTCTTCGTCCGGGATATCCTCCAACGACCCTGCCGAAACGATACCTGCATTGTTGATCAACACATCCAAACGGCCCCATTGGTCCTCAATTTTGGAGGACATTTCGCGGAGCACACCGATATCGCCCACGTTTCCATTGACCAACAGAAATTTTGTTTTTTCAAAATCCTCCGGGAGCCGCTCTAAATTTTTTTTATCCCTGGCTATGACCGCGATATCCTTAACGCCCTGTTTTATCAGTTCCGCGATCATACATCTTCCAATACCACGGGAACCGCCCGTAATAAGGACTTTTTTCCCTTTTAGTCTCATGTAAATCGATTTTCTTTGAATGAATTAGCTTCTTCAATTTATACAAATTACATGGCAATTGGTTCAAAAAAATCCTGGCTTGTGCAATTAATATTGAAGCCGCAAATACAGGACGTGCAGATTACCGATTTGACAAAATAGACCACCTAAAACAAAAAACCTCGAATCGGATTTAAGGTCTTCTGGGGCAGTATCAATCGATTTTATTGCGTTTACGGTCCACCTCCTTTAAAAATATCTTTCGCAACCGGAGGTGTTTTGGGGTCACTTCAACATACTCGTCCTTTTGGATGTATTCCAAGGCCTCTTCCAAGGAAAACTTTATGGCCGGGACAATCTTTGCCTTGTCATCCGCTCCTGCCGAACGTACGTTAGAAAGCTTTTTGGTCTTGGTGACGTTGACGGTCATGTCATCGCCCCGGGAATTCTCCCCAATAACCTGTCCTTCATAAATATCCTCCCCCGGGTCTATAAAGAACTTGCCCCTTTCCTGAAGTTTATCAATGGAATAGGGAATGGCTTTCCCATTCTCCATGGAGACCAAGGAACCGTTCTGGCGTTGTGGGATATCGCCCTTCATAGGTTGGTATTCCAAAAAACGATGGGTCATTATAGCCTCACCGGCCGTTGCCGTCAATAATTGGTTTCGTAGCCCAATAATTCCCCGGGACGGGATATGGAACTCACAGAGCATCCGCTCCCCCTTAGCTTCCATATGGGTCATTTCCCCTTTACGAATGGAGACCATTTCAACCGCCCTTCCGGAAACCTCCTCCGGCAAATCTATGGTCAGTTGTTCCATAGGCTCACATTTTGCACCCTCAATGGTCTTGATAATAACCTGCGGCTGACCTATTTGCAATTCGTAACCTTCCCTCCGCATGGTTTCGATCAAAACGGAAAGATGGAGCACCCCTCGCCCAAAGACCATAAATTTATCGGCACTATCGGTCTCTTCAACCCTAAGGGCCAGATTCTTTTCAAGTTCCCGCTCCAATCGTTCCTTAATGTGTCTGGAGGTGACAAATTTGCCATCCTGCCCAAAAAATGGGCTATCGTTAATGGTAAAAAGCATACTCATCGTAGGCTC
>JBCCUY010000428.1:0-2773 GCA_039196145.1 Bacteroidota bacterium | reverse complement strand
GTTCTTGAAAACTTTAGAATTAGCTATGGCTCAGGTTCTTTTTCCGAGAAGACCACTATTTTTTTTGAATTTGATGATGAAACCGTAGAGATGCATTTCGCCCTTAGGGGTGAATCGATGACCAGTATGAATACCTTGCAGGAGGATTATCTCATAGGTCCAAATTCCCATAACATATTTTATGGGAACGACCTCCGCGGAAGACTGGAATGGCAGTCCAAGGATATGTTCTTCTTCGAAATTAACTTAAAACCTAGTTTTTTTGAAAACTACCTGCCGGCTTCAGGACAATTTGACTCCTTTAAAAAAATGATTCAAAACAAGGAATCTGGAACCATTAGCCCACATAACCATTCCATAACACCCCAGATGTTGACCATAATCAATGATATTATCCATTGTCCATGGAAAAATGAGTATCGTAAGCTGTTTCTAGAGGCCAAGGTAATGGAATTACTGCTTTTGCAGTTAAACCAGATGCAAGAGTGCGAGTTTTGCTTTGATAACTCCGATTCATCCAAGGATATCATTGCCAAAATGCACTTGGCCAGGGATATTGTACTGGGACAACTGGATAACCCCTTAAGTCTTTCCAATCTGGCCAAGATGGTAAGCACCAATGAATGTACCCTGAAAAAGGAATTTAAAAGTGTTTTTGGAACTACCGTATTTGGTTACATCCGGGCCACAAAAATGGAAAAGGCAAAAAACTTGCTGCTTAGCCAAAACTTGTCCATCAATGAAGTTTCCGACATCATTGGTTACAAAAATCCCCAGCATTTTTCCACAGCGTTTAAGAAGCAATTTGGGGTGGTACCGAGCGCAATAAACACTATTAAATGAAAGTCTTTTACGTTTTGACAAAATGCCCGTTTTCAGCCTGTTTTATGGCTTCAAGGTATATAGTAAAGGACGGACCATTTACATATAAAAAACTAAAGGATGGTGGGATTTAAATGTATCGGTTACCCAGTTTTGGGTGTATCCCATCATCCAAGACTTAACTTTTGGGAAAGTAGGGTACGACCAATATTTTAAAAAACAACGGAGATGGCTTGCGAAAGTAGTTATAACATTATCAAAGGTGTGTTTACGGCATTTCTCGAAGAGAAAGGGCATCGCAAAACCCCAGAACGATACGCTATTCTAGAGGAAATATATAACAGCGAAGAGCATTTGGACATTGAGGCGCTCTATTTACAAATGAAAAACAAGAATTACAGGGTAAGTCGTGCAACCCTCTACAATACCATTGATTTACTCCTAGAAAGCCATCTTGTGCGTAAACATCAATTTGGTGGTAAGGTTGCGAAGTTCGAAAAATCGTTCTTTGTCCAAAACCACGATCATATTGTGCTTACCGATACCGGGGAAGTTTTGGAATTCCAAGATCCTAGAATTCAAAACATAAAGAATACCATAGAGGAAGTCTTCAATGTCAGCATTAGTGAACATTCCCTATACTTTTATGGCACCAGAAACTCGAATAAGGAAACAAGGGATATGGATTAAAACTAGGTTGATCAAGCTTATCAGCATCCCTAGTCTTATCAACAGCTCCCAATATGAATGGAAAATGTTGCGTGAAAATATATATTGCCCCAACGGCATCAATTGCAAATGGGCGTTAAACTAAGAAAGAACACGGTTTATTTTGGATACCAGTCTATCAACGGGCCTTGCCCAAGACTGCAATTTGATATTTCCGCTCAACAAAGTCTCCGAACTTGTCTTGTAGGAGTTCTTTTTTAGTCTTTAGGTGTAATAGTTTAAAGGGTGTTTTTCCCACCAATTTTGCCAAACTGCTAATCTCATCAAAAAGTGCACTTGTTTGGGACACCACCACGACAGATTTACCTCCATAGCATAGTACTCTGAACATTTCATCCATAAACCGAATGGGATTCTTTAACAGGGACAATGAATTGACGGTAAATGTTTTATCAAATCGATAATCCGGAAATGGGATTTTATATCCCTCATAACCTTTAAATTGAACCGAATACTTGGACAATAATTTGGTATTGATTCGTTTAGCCTCATCTGTTAGAAGAGGAGATATTTCCAGACCATTGTATTCGATTCCTTGGGCATGGGACATAAGCATTCTAAGATGGGAACAATTGCCATGTTCCAATTCCAATACACGGTCTCCATTATTTAGACTTAACTCTAGTACACCATTGACCCTCATGTTCATGTTTGTACTGGACTGGTTCGTATGAATCATAGCTAGTTTTTACTGTAACTGTAATCAACATTTTCCGCTTTGATCAACTCTTGGGCTGATGCTCCACTTATTCCAAGAAGCCCCTTTAATTCTTCAAGTTCCGACCTGTTTAGCATGATGTGCAGGTTCAACTGGAGGGTGGGAATGGGTATTTTCCGTTTCATGGAACAGCTACAATAAAAATTCTCCCAATACAGGGGGTCCAAGTGCTCCAAATAGGTTTTGAAATGTTCCATTTCCTTTCGGTTCAATTCCAGATAGAAATGCCCAAACGTGAGATGATATGTTTCACAGCAGGTACAATGCAATAAGAAACCGTTTTTGGTTTGTTTTAGAGGTATGATTTTGTCGCACATGAATTCCGTTCTAAGAAAATTGGGTTGAAGTGTTAGGTAAAATTATTAAATTTTATTTAGATTAAATAAAAATAATAATCTAATCTTACTGACTCCACCACTGGCGACTACTTGACCCTTCTACCGTAAGTTTCTATATTCTGAGGACAAAAACGACTAATCCACCTTATTCCAAATAATTGGATAT
>JBCCUY010000427.1:0-2798 GCA_039196145.1 Bacteroidota bacterium | reverse complement strand
TGTATAAAAACTGATGGCTTAAGTTCAATACCAAATAAATTAGCGTGATTAATGAGAATATACTATTGAAAATAAACAACTCCCTACTATTTGGAGTATAACCCAAAACAGTAGTAAAATAAAGGTACATGGCTGTCGAGACCAAAACTATTCCTATGACGACAGAACCAACAAGGTGTAACACCAACTTTAACAGGAAATTTTTGAGGGCCGATGGACGCCCATACCAGAGAAGGGAGAGTCGTGAATACTCTTGTATTAGGTAGGCCAAACCGATACATACATATAATTCCTCTCCCAAAAAAGTTTCCTGTAACTGCCCCACATTATTATTGATCAGTAAAATAAGCAGGTATACTAAAGTGCCGCAGAATAGAGGACTTAATAATCTGAACAATGGATGGTGTACAAATAATTTCCTCATGATATCAAGGGTAAAGTAACGGTAAAACTGTGGTGGTCAACTACCTCAATGGATTTATCGGTCAACAATTCATAGCGTGAGGCAATATTCCGCAATCCAATTTTTAAGGAATTCATTTTAGGACGCTGATTGGTCTTAACGTTGAATACCCTTATCTTTTTATCCTTAACCGTCATTTTTACTTCCAAGTGCTGTGAGGGTCCCATAACATTATGTTTCACCGCATTTTCAACTAACATTTGTAAGGTCAAGGGAGGTATTTTGCTCTTGAGTACATAATCGGGAAATTTTATATCAAGGTTGAAGTGCTCTCCAAAACGTGTTTTTATCAAGAAATAATAGGATTCTACAAAGGACAATTCCTCTGCTACGGTCACCAGGGGAGATTCGTATGTATTCAATACATATTCATAAGAGCCGGCAAGAGAGCGAATAAATGATTCCGCTTTTTGGGTATCCTTTTGAAATAAGGAAGAAAGTGTATTTATACTGTTGAAGAGAAAATGTGGGCTCAATTGTGATTTTAAGGCATAAAGCTGTAGCTGAATTTGTTTTCTTTTCAATCGAGCTTCCATTACCTGTCCTTTGGAATAGATATAATAGGAGTGAAAGGCAAAATAGATGATATTATAAATCAACGCTATGCAAAATAATAGGATGCCGGTTTTTATTAGGATATCACTTTCATCAGATAGAAAAAGGGTCGATGTACCTAAAAGCTGGCCATATATCCAAAGAATTCCAAAAACCAGAATTCCACCTATTAAGGAATGGACTAAAATACCGACCAAAAGCCGTTGTCCCGGTTCCTTTTTCCAGGGAATCAGTTTGTCGATCAGCGGATTGCTAAAATGGGCGGCATACAATAGGAAAATTCCCAAAAATCCGCTTAAAACAAATTCCCTTGTGTTTTGAAAACCGCTAAAATTCACAAAGCCATAGATGAGCATCCCAAGTAGAAAACCCGTAAAAGTAAGACTAAGGTGTATCCTCACGGTCGGTTGGTATAAAAAGTCCTTGGAAATCCACTTCATCCTACCAAAATACTCAATATTACGGTTTTGTAACAGGAGTATTCAGGTAGTAGAAGTAAAGGCTCAAATTATTGAATGGCACGAATAGCTTTTCCATAATGTAACTCCGATGAGATACTTGAACAAGCAGCTCTATAAGCTTCCTTAGCGGCATCTCCCTTTTCCCTCACTGCCGGGGCATATGCCACCAAGGCTGCCGATTGATGATGGTCAGAGCCCATACTTTTGGTAGCGGCGAGAATATGAATCAATTGATCGGAGCTAAAACTTTTTTTTGACAACTCTTTGAACACTACCCCTTGATGCATATCCGAACTCATCCCCTTTAAAGCCGAAAGTAGCGCCTCCAAATTACCATCTTCAACTTTCTGCCTTTGAACTGCCTTTTTCAAGACTTGGGCCTTGTGATGGTCAGAACTCATAGTTCGATCGGCCAATCGGAATACTTCCGCTAAAGATGTTTGGTCCAGTTTTTTATCCAATAAGGTGGAAAAAACATTTGCGCTATGATGATCGGAACTAATACTGGATATGGATTCAAGAAGGGTTCTATAACCACTTTTGGAAAGTCCAGGGGTTTTAAGCGCGGCTTTTAAAACCTGCTCCTTATGATGGTCGGAATTGATACTTCTTGAAGTGTTGATCAGTATATTGATATTGTCCGTAGTAAGCGACCGGTTCTTCAATACCGTTAATAGTACCTGTGCCTTATGATGGTCGGAACTGATATCTTCGGTAATAGCGAAAAGGGATTTCATCCGAGCTTCGGAAATAGAACCATCGCGAATCGATTTTTTGAGTACTTCCGCCTTATGATGATCGGAACTAATTTTACCGGTTGCATTTATATAAGCAGCGGTTGTAGCGTCCGTCGATAAAAATACCTTTGTTTTACGTTTGAGGATTTCGGCCTTGTGATGATCGGAGTTTATATCATTTCCAACGACTTTGAGTATAGCGATTAAATCACTGCTATTCGGGTTTTTGTCCAATAAAAGCCTAATGTATGTGGATTTAACATGGTCGCTATGCATATATCCCACCTCTTGGAGTACGGCATCAGTACCTCCCTTTTCATAGAACCGCTCTACCCGTTGTTTCGCCCCCAATGTGGACGACCGAACTATCTCCGGAAGTATTTCGGCCAGCCATTTTTTTCCTTCGGATCCGAAGTTTTTCTCAGAGCTGCCCACGTAATACTTTTTTATGAGTTTTCCATTGATGTCGGGTTCCATAAAAATACGCCGCCGATTACCGAATGCCGATTTTTTCACTTCCATATAGCCACCTCTTGAAATGGCTACGATGTCTTTGTCGTCATCGGATAAGGTAATCTCACC
>JBCCUY010000426.1:0-2815 GCA_039196145.1 Bacteroidota bacterium | reverse complement strand
GATCATTCCTTTTTTTAATGGAACTTATATCTAAATTTTAATCGGCTATTCGGTCTTGCAAGACTATAATGCTTACAATGATTCAAATTTTGAAAGAAAATAATTGATGAGAACAGCGGTAAGATATAGACCAATTCCATAAATAAGGTGAGCCATAAAACTCTTCAATCTTAGTATGTTCGGCTCGGGTACCTTTGCTCCTGCAACGCCCAACCCAAAGGCAGGTTGCATCAGAAAAAATGGTGCGACAATGGTTACGATTCCTATTAAGACTGCCGGTAAAAATTCTGGTTTATCAAACCAAGCTTTTCCATAAACACCCCATAATAAAAAAGCGAAAGTTATTCCTATCAGATAATGGGATGTAATCCCAATAACCCATTCATTTTTCACTTTGGGCGCGCTCATAATTTTATCGTGGTAAAATGTTCCGCTTGGAAAATTCCCGATCCATCTTCCCACAAAACGGTAATCCAAGGAAGTGATGTTAAAAAGACTAAGGATATAACTCCATATATCCATTGCAACCGTGGCCCCCGCTCCTATAAGTATTGCTTTGATAATTACATTCATGACCCTGTATGCTAAATATGTTACATTTTATGCGTGTGAGTCAATTGACATTTGACATAAAATTAGTGCCTATGCGCCTTATGTAAACAGGATATTTGTGGAGTTAAATGGTGCTTTTGTGAAATTCGTCCCGAAAGACCAAAGGAGTATATCCGGTATGGTTTTTAAAAAACCTGACGAAGTAAGAAGCATCTTGATAGCCCAAATCAAAGGCTATTTGATTTATTGGTTTTGTCGTGGCCAATACATTTCTTTTTGCCTCTAGCACAACAGCTTCATTTATAAGTTCCGAACACGTCTTGTTGAGCACCTCTTTGGTGATAGTGTTCAATTTATAAGATGTTATATTCATCATATCGGAATAATCCGAAACTTGTCTGGTTGTCCTAATATGCTTTTCCAACAACTCCTTAAATTCGTAATACCGTTCCTGTTCATAGCTTAAAACACTCGTTACAGCGCATTCATTTTTGTTACGGACCAGCTCAATAACTAGATTGCATAGATTTGATTTTATTACCTCTTTATAGCCTTCACTCTTTTGGTCAAATTCAGTTAAAGTGTTGCCTAATAAAACATCAATTCGTTTAAACTCTTTGGTGTTGAACTGGTAAAAACTCCTGTTTCCCAATTTAAGGAGGATAGATTTTAGATAACTGTGGGTAGGGTCAACAAAGTCTTCATAGAAATTGAGCATATATCCTCTGCTATTAGGTTCTAGCTTTAGTTCATGTACCTGTCCGGGCCTTAAAAGATAGACGATATGGTTGTTAACCGGGAATGATTCAAAGTCTACTTTATGAATGCCGCTACACTCCTTCAATGCCAGGATGTAAAAAAAATCATGTCTATGCAGCTTTTCCAACATGGGTTTTCCTGCCAACATTTTTTCTATACTCTCGATTCTAAATCGTTCCGAAAAACTACGGATTCTTGCTATTTGCTGTATTTGTCTAATTGGAATACAATTCATTTCAGAGAAACATTTGAAAATTAAACAGATAGTTTTTTGGTTTTGGTGAATGAGTATCAATATTAGATTCTTTCTCTTTTTTTGATGACTAAGATATGCCACCTCTACCGTCAGTACATCTTGGAGAAAACACATAAAACAAGCCCAAAACATGCCTGTGGACAAACATATTTGCTAAAGAAATAACCCTAAGATTCAATTGTGTGCATCTTTATAGGCCCACAGGTTGTTTTTTACATGGGCTAAGAAGAATTCCAATAAAAATCCTGGCACAAAGCTAAAATCTTAGGCGTTAAGCTCACTTTTATCAAATGGCAATAGATTACTGAGCTTAGGCTCCACCACATAGTGGCACAATCCATTATATTAACATCTATGGGTGGAGCACCTAAATCAAATGGATGAACACTTGATCATGCATAAAGGACATTTCCTTTTGTCATTGGATTCGCTTTGATGCCAGGAGTTATGGTAAACATCACCTATTTTGATTACGGTTTTGCCATTTTCCTATTTCATGACATCAAACTGTCAAGAGCAAAGGTTATTTTAGCTTAGTTGGCCACAATTTCCCTTACTCTTTCAGTGTCGTCAAATTTGGCCAACGTAAGCCTCACAATACTATTCGCATTCGCCTTTAAATCGTGAGGGACATCACCATGAAGGGTTATCAAATCCCCTGATAAAAGTTTGTGTGTTTGACCCTGGACACCAAAGTCGATATCACCTTCCAAAACTGCGACCACGATTGGATACTTGGTTCGGTGTTCCTTCATTACAGTTCCCTTTTGCATGGCTATCCTTAATTCTTTGGTAAAATCAGTTTCAAACAAAATGCTAACTGACGGCCTTTTGGGGTTATACTCCAAATCTTTGTATATAGATGCTATTTTCATTTTTTTATGATTAAATATTATTTATTTCTTGAGCGATACTGATCGGCTCAACGACTTACTTTTTTAATTGTGAAGGGGCTCATAACCAAAATTCGTCTTTTGTGTTTTCTATGAACCTTGCTTCCGTGTCAAACCTGCTTAAACCTTTCAATTGTTCCAAACTGGCCGCATTTTGAATGGTATTGAACAAAACACGTTCCTCAAACCTAATATGCTGTTTTAGCTCTTTTTCGATACGCTTTAGAACCAATTCCAGGTTTTCTGTTTTTTTAAATAAGTCCTGTAAGTTCTTATGCTGTGCCAAGGCCTCTTTTATCAGCCTGTTGTTCTTTCCCAATATTGGAAACAAAAATCGCTCCTCGACATTAAAATG
>JBCCUY010000425.1:0-2827 GCA_039196145.1 Bacteroidota bacterium | reverse complement strand
CTTCAAAATAATCAGTAATCGTGTTTTACCTTAACTGAAAATCGCCCATATTATTATAAGGCTCATCGGTAAAATGCAATTATTTTTCCTATTAGCTTTTTTACACACTCCTAGCCCCTCTAGAGAGGGGAATTTGATCTTGCCAATTACCAAGCCGTAGGTCGCTCAAAATTGGTCCTGTTCCTATTATATTTTGATTTGTAGGCCACCGGGGACAGCCCCACATATTTTTTAAAGACCGTCCGAAAGGCTTTTTGGTCCGCATAACCCACTTGGTACATCACTTCCTTGACGTTCTGCTGAGTGGACTCAAAACTTCTTTTGGCCGCTTCAATCTTTACGCGTTGAATGTATTCCAAAGGTGTATTTTGGGTCGCTTTTTTAAAACGCCGCACAAAGTTTCTTCCGCTGATGGCATATTTTTTGGCCAATTGCTCCACTGAAATTTTTTCGGTTACGTTGCTCTCTATATACTTTTGGGCCTCTTTAATAGCATCGTCCTCATGGTCTTTTTGTCCCTGAAAAATGGCAAATTGGTTTTGATCCTCCCGATCCATATCAATCTCAAAGAATTTGGACAGATAAATGGCGGTTGGCCTACCACAATACTTCTCCACTAAATGGATCATCAGATTCAAAAAGGAAAAGGCACCCCCACTGGTATAGATCCCATCCTCATCTGTAACAATTTTATTGGCCACCAGATTTACCTTAGGAAACATCTGTCTAAAAATATCCATTCCGGCCCAATGGGTGGCACATTGCTTGCCATCCACCAAGCCGGTCATCGCCAACACGAAAGCTCCCATACACATACTGGCCACTTCGGCATTGTTTTTATGTCGTTGATTTAAAATCCAAGGCACAAAGTCTTTATTTTGATCCAAATCTTCTTCCAGTTTATCAGGTCGAAGTGCGGGAATCAAAATCAAATCCGTTTTTTCAATATCATGGATGGTGCTGTCACAATGGATGCTGAACAATCCCTGGTATAGGGAATAATCACGTTCCAGGCCCACCAAATGCACTTCAAAAAAATCATCTTCGCGCTGACCTGCACGCTTCAAAAACTGATTGGCCGCCATCAATACCTTAAAAGGTCCTACCACATTGCTCAAAATGGCGTTCCCCTTGGGCACCAAAATACTTACATGTTTCATTACCAGTTGTTTTAGTGCTATAAATGTAGGGGGAATACTTGGCAGAATCAACCCTTAAAAGTGTCTTATTACGCCTTAATACCGCTTTTCCCTCTTTTGTAGCTTTGGTTCATGGAGTTGGAGAAATTTTTGGAAATCCGTTCGGAACTGTGTCTAAAATATGCCGATGTAAGCGAAGGAAAAATGATGAGCTCCCCTGCCATACATTACAAGAAAAAGGTCTTTGCCTTCTTTTCCAGGCAAAATAAAATGGTATTTAAATTGGGAAAGTCCTTTCCTTTTTTAGAAAGCGATGTTCCACTAACGGAGTTCAATCCCTTTAAGAAAAAAGGACCTTTGGCGGGATGGTACGAAGCTGATTTTAGCCAAAACCAAAAATGGCATAAGCTAGCCGAAACTGCCCTGGAATTATTAAAAAAAGAAATGTAACATGATCACAAAAGCCTATAGCCAATTTTTTGAGGAACTCAGCAAGAACAATCATAAAGAATGGTTCCATGCCAACAAAAAACGCTACGAAAATGAGGTGAAGGCTCCATTTTTAGATTTACTTGACGAGCTATTGGTCACTCTAGTGGAATGGGATTCCCGAATTTTACCAGACTCCAAAAAAGCTTTGTTCCGAATCAATAGGGATGTGCGTTTTGCCAAGGACAAATCGCCCTACCACACTATTATGAAAGCTGGATTTTCACCCAATGGGAAGAAGTCCATTCTACCGGGTTACTATTTGGGAATTGATGCGTATAGCATCCATGTAGGTGGTGGACTATTTATGCTTCGTCCTCCAGAACTCAAAAAAGTTCGGGAATATATTGCTGAAGAACCCAAGATGTTGGAAACGCTGGTTCGGGATTCCAGCTTCACTCAGAATTTTGGAAAAATCAAAGGGGAAAAATCAAAACGGTTGGATAAAAGTTTGCTAGACGCGGCAGGACAGACCGACTTGGTGTACCACAAACAATTTTATGCCATGGCTGAATTTCCTTTGGAACCTTTTTGTGGGAAAAATGAATTGGTCAAGGAAGTGCTATCCCACTTTGAGGCCATTCGACCTTTGAACACCTACCTAGGCCAAGCCTTGGATTGAATACGCGTTTATTTATTAATCATAAAAACAGAAACAATATGACAACACAAGAAGTTGCAGACAAATTGGTAGGCCTTTGTAGGGAAGGCAAGTATGAAGAGGCCTATGGCCTATACGCGGCAGACGCGGTGAGTTTGGAGATGCCCGGTGTACCCAACGAAAGAACGGAAGGATTGGATAATATTTTACAAGGTTTTGCCCAATGGGCCAGTATGATAGCCGAGTCCCATGGGGGAACGGTAGGAGACCCGGTTGTTGCCGACAACCATTTTGTGGTACCTATGACCAGCGATGTTACCTTTAAGGATGGTCGTAGAGTGAATATGCAGGAGCTTTCGGTATACCAAGTGGCAGGAGGAAAAATTAAGCAAGCCCAGTTTTTTTATGACCCTTCGGTGATGGGAGGATAAGATTTATGTCGGTTTGGCCGGAGTCGAGAACTTAAACATTCAACTCGACTTCGCCCGATCTGACATTTACACACCCCTTGCCCCTCTCAAGAGGGGAATTTATCCCCCAAAAAAGGTTTCCAATTCGCGGAGGGTTTCTTCGGAAGTCTGAATGTCCTTTACAATTT
>JBCCUY010000424.1:0-2835 GCA_039196145.1 Bacteroidota bacterium | reverse complement strand
GACTTCGAGCTCATGATTTACCTCCAGAGCATCCTTTGTAACCGCTTCCAAAGTAAAGGGTAAATAAGGCAATAAGTCTGCCTTTGATACCAACATCAAATCAGTAGTCAAGAACATTTTGGGGTACTTTTTCGGTTTATCGTCGCCCTCGGTAGTGGCCAATAAGGTCACGCGGAAATCCTCACCCAAATCAAATGAGGCAGGGCAAACCAAATTCCCGACATTCTCAATGAACAATAAATCCAGGTTTTCCAAATCAAACTTATCCAAGACCTGATGCACCATCTGGGCCTCCAAGTGGCATATTCCTCCTGTAACGATTTGTAGTGCATGAATTCCTGTTTCCCGAATACGCTCAGCATCGCGCTCGGTTTCCAAATCTCCGACCATCACCGCCATGTTGATTTTGTCTTTCAACTTTTCAGCCGTCTTTTGCATCAAAGTGGTCTTACCACTTCCAGGGGAAGAAGTAACGTTGATCAAAAGGGTTTTGGTCTTAGCGACTTCTTTACGGATAATGTCCGCTACAAAGTCATTGGCTTTTAATAAATGAATATTGGTGTTTTCACATTGTACGGTACCTCTCGCGGTTTTTGGTGACTTTTCTATCATGATTTAATCTTCAAATTCAACTTTATGTATTAACAATTCTTCTCCTTGGATTATATTCTTGCTCGGTCGTCCACAGTTTTCGCAGATGAACCGGTAATTCTTTATTCGGGTCACATGGTTGCACACCTCACATTGAATCTTAAGTGCTGTAGATTCTATGCTCAATTGCACTCCGCTATACTGAGGATTCATCATGTGATATGCACTATATGCATTATGAAGCAGCCTAGGTTCTATATTTGAGAGGATACCCACTTTGAGATGAATGGACTTCATCTTATCCAGTTTCTCCTTTTCAAACTCAATTTCCAAGGTTCTCATAATGCTATTTACAATGGATGTCTCGTGCATAGGTTCAGATTATGGTCTTTAGTTTTTCTAATTTTTCCAATTGTTCCTTGGCTCTATTCAATAGATGCCCATCGGTGACCAAGGATTTAATTTCTTCTGCCTTAGCCCGCATGGACCGGAGTCTTTTTTCCTCTTCTTTTTCATCCGAATTGTGCATTAACCAACATAGCTCCAATTGATTCAACAAAGTCAAAGCACGTTCTGTAGGATACTTTTCGGCCGTTCTGATTTGTAGGGCTTCCTCTAAAAGCTCATGTGCCTTTTCGTGGTTGTTGTGGAGCTTTGCAGGAGGGAAATCCATTAAGGCCGTGGCATAGTTATGACAGACCATAGCGCGTTCATAAGGATAGAGCTCTTTGGTATAAAACGTCAAAGCTTCTTTAAAGGCCGATGCACAAAATGCGGTCCACATGGGTTTTTCATCAGGTGGCGCCGGAATTTCGGAATATATCAATGCCAAAGAATGTTGAATTTCTGCAAAATAATCGGGATAGGCATCTTTCTTAAATACCTTTAAGGTGTCCTGAAAAGCATTTATTGCTACTTTGTAATATTGAGGGCTGCCATTCTTGGACCAATGGTACAGCAAATGCGCTTTTTTTAATCCTGCCTCACCCAAAAATTCCGTAGCACCTTCTTCCTTAAAAGTTTTGATGGCCGTATTGATGTATTCTTTGGCCAAAGGAAAGTCTCCCAAAAAATTGGCCACATCACAGGCTTCCATCGCCAATAGGGCAGCGTTTAAATGCAATTCATGCAATTGAAGGTATTGTATACATTCTTCTTGTTTTACCAGGATGGTTTTAAGTGTATCTGAATCGTATGGTACTCGCAAATTTTTGAAGCTGGCCGTACACCATTGAATCCACAAGGCTATTTGGGCAGCCTTGGATTCCGCTTCTTTAAGGAAGGATTTGCTAGCTGCTACTGTTTCATCAAACAGTTGTGCATCCAACAACAGATTCAGGTAGTGTTTGGCGGTGTAACTTCTTATAGCATTATCACTTGCCTGTTGCAGTGCATCTGAATAGCTTTGCCGTAATTCGTTAAAGCTGATTCTTGGAGAAAGGTTGCCATAATGATGCAGGATGGCTTTGTTATGCCCGCTCAAATCTGACGATTCTTCCGTTTCGATTTCATAACCGAACTTCAGCTTTGTAGCCAACAATAAATGTGTATACAAGGAATCTGACTCTGATAGATAGTGAAAGGCTTGTTGCTCGTTTCCAATCTTATAAAAGAGCAATGCCAATAAATTGTTCTCGGTTAAATCCACCGATGGAAACACATAAGGTGGCTCGGTATCGAACCAATCGATGGTCGCATGAATTCCAGACGCCTCAACATAGAGAACCTTATTTCCTTTATGTGGGGAAGCAGCATCCAAAGAAACTTGAACCAATTCGTTTAAGTGGTCCACGCCACTAATGATTTCCTTAATTCGGAATTCGTGTTCAGTTGTCGTTAATATCGTAATCATCCTTGTTTACTTTTTGAATGCCCCTAGGGTCTTTTTCCGCGGTTCGCTTCATATTCAAAGCTGCGATTTCGGCTAAACGTTTTGATCGATAATCCGCAATTTCATTGACCAAAATCCGAGAAGGGTCCTCGGTGTCAATAAAAACCAGTGATACCGCCCATCTTCCTTTCTCTTCAACAATTCTTGTTTGTACTTCGGCATCCAATAACCAATCGTCATTATCATCAGTCTTGTTCCTCACATTGCTACCTTAATGAGATTTGTTTTTTCAATCCATTCATATTCCAAATTGCGATCTGTACTATCCAGTTCATTATCAATGAAGATTTCCCGCAAGGCAAGGGTTTTATCTCCCTTTAGATTTCGCTCCTTAAGCAAAAACTGAGTGGGTT
>JBCCUY010000423.1:0-2838 GCA_039196145.1 Bacteroidota bacterium | reverse complement strand
GAAGAAAGTCAGTCTTTTGTACTCAATGAATCCGCCTTGACCTTAAAGGAAGTGGTTATTACACCAAACATCAATGCGCTGAACATTATTAGCAAAATTGATTTAATGACCCAACCTGTCGAATCATCCCAGGAAATTCTCCAGAAAGTGCCGGGACTGGTAATCGGTCAACATGCGGGAGGAGGAAAGGCGGAGCAATTGTTCCTACGTGGTTTTGATATTGACCATGGTACGGATATTTCTATTTCTGTTGATAATATGCCCGTGAATATGGTATCCCATGCGCATGGACAAGGGTATTCCGATTTGCATTTTGTAATTCCGGAAACAATAGAAAACATTGATTTTGACAAAGGGCCGTATACGGCAGGAAAAGGGAATTTTGCAACAGCTGGATATGTTGATTTTAATACTAAAAATAGGCTGAACGGTAGCAGCGTTCAATTTGAATATGGTGATTTTGGATGGAACCGCAGCTTGGGTTTGTTCGACCTATTGTCCAAAAACAAGGAAAGTGCCTATCTGGCCGCAGAACTACTGCAATTTGATGGACCTTTTGAAAGTAGCCAGAACTTTTCCAGAATCAACGCGTTCGGAAAATATACATCCCAGTTAAGTCCAAAGTCACAATTTTCAACTTCCATTTCCTATTTTCATAGTACCTGGGATGCCTCTGGTCAAATTCCACAGCGCGCCGTAGATGCTGGCCTAATTAGCCGATTTGGGGCCATAGATGATACGGAGGGAGGCCAAACGTCCAGATTCAACATTAATACTGCTTTAAAGCAGCGTCTTAATGACAACAGTTTTATTGAGACCAATGCCTTTTGGACACACTACGACTTTAATCTGTTCTCAAACTTTACCTTTTTTCTGGAGGACCGGGAAAATGGAGATCAAATCCAACAAAAAGAATCTAGGAATCTGTTTGGGCTAAACACCGTCTTTCACAAAACGTATACACAGGATGGTTTTGGGCTAGCCACTAAATTGGGGGGTGGTTTCCGTACCGATTTGGTCAATGGAAATGAACTTTCAAGCACATTGAACAGGGAGGCCATACTGCGCCGAATTCAGTTAGGAGATGTCAACGAAAACAATCTATATGGTTTTTTTGAAGCGAAAATGCGCCTAAATAAGTTTACTCTGGTTCCCGGTCTAAGATTGGATTATTTTAATTTTGGATATCAAGATCTGCTTCAGGGGTCTACGGAAACACAAAAGAGAAATGGAAGCGTACTATCTCCCAAACTAAGTTTGCTTTATGATAGCAATGCCAACCTACAGTTTTTCTTAAAATCCGGAATCGGTTTTCATTCCAATGATAGCAGGGTATCGGCGCGGCAGCAAAGTCGGGAGGTTTTGCCCAAAGCATATGGATTGGATGTTGGAACAATTTTTAAACCCACGACAAACGGACTTCTAAATGCGGCATTGTGGTATCTGAAATCCGAACAGGAATTGGTGTATGTGGGAGATGCCGGAATTGTGGAACCTAGTGGGCGATCTGAACGTTTTGGACTGGATCTTGGATTCAGGCAGCAAGTATTCCCATGGCTCTATTTGCGCTCAGATGTGACCTATACCCATGCCCGAAGTTTGGACGATCCTGAAGGCTCCAATTACATTCCGCTGGCCCCAGATTTTACGGCTTCCGGAGGAATAACCATAGGAAATGGAAGTAAACTAACCGCAGGATTGCAATACCGTTATCTGGACGACAGACCGGCCAACGAGGACAATTCCATCGTTGCTCCAGGATATTTCGTTATGGACATGAATGCAAACTACGAATTTGGGAAGGGACTCCTAGCAAGTCTAAGTATTCAGAACCTTTTTAATACGGAATGGAACGAAACCCAATTTGCCACCGTATCCCAGCTGTCCAACGAGGCGGCTCCTGTGGAGGAAATCCATTTCACACCGGGTACACCATTCTTTTTAAAAGCCGGTATTCGCTATACTTTCTAAAAGATTTATGCTTTTTGAATCCAATTGATTCAGGGTATTGTGCCTTATTCTGGCAGACTAGGAGGATACGGTTCCCAAAACATATAATTGTTCAAGGTTGGGGGACTCACTTCCCCCTGCAGGCTCTAGAGTAATTCCAAATGCCTGGGATTGATTTGGGTTGGATAGGGCAAAGACCCCATTTTCATCATTTTTAAAGTCCTCCAATAAACCAACACTAGTCGGAGTAAGTGGATTTAGGGTAAGGGACCAAACCTGGTAGTCCATTCCATCTGGAGGTTCTGGAAGGCCCTGGGTATCAATAAAAAGCTGTTTTTCGGTTTCGTTCCAATAGGCCTTGGCATAGGCTTCAGGTGCTGCCACCTGTCCTCCTAGCGGAATAACGGTCACGTTCTTATCCCGAAGTGTTTGCAATAATGCTGTGGTTTTTTCCAACGAACTGGACGCTCCGGCTATCTGTTCTTCCAGGGCTTGGATTTCGGTTTCAGCCAGTTTTATATCCGAGCGTAGTTGGTGGTTTTGATTATAGAAATACCCCAATCCAGCGAGTAGAGCAGCTGAAGCGGCCCAACCCACATAGGGCAGCCAACGATTCCTTCCGGTATTTAGGGGAATTATTTTGGTGTCCTCCAACGATTCCACCCGGTTCTTAACTGCTTCAAAAGAGAGGGGTTTGTTTGGGGCGGCCGTTTCTGACAGAGCTAATACTGCCGCCTCAATTTCTAAAATTTCCTTTTTTATTTCTGGATAGTTTTCAGCATATGCTGCAACTTCCAAATTCTCCTTTTCGGAGAGCTGGCCAGCTACGTACCCTTCCAAAATTCCGGATGCTATGTATGCTTTGGTATCCATTAGTTTTGTTTCATG
>JBCCUY010000422.1:0-2845 GCA_039196145.1 Bacteroidota bacterium | reverse complement strand
GTTTTGAAATCCCGCTTTCAAAAAGTTATGTTTGTAACAATAGTTGAACAAAAAGTTATATAATACATGAAATTCGGCATCATCCAAGAAAGAAAGTCCCCGCCCGATCGCAGAGTAGTGCTGTCCCCAACCGAATGCCAAAGCGTGCTCGAAGCCTTTCCGGAGGCTAAAATCTTGGTCGAAACTTCGCCCATCAGGGTGTTCACGGATGAGGAATATGCCGAAATGAATATTCCGGTAGTGGAGGGCATGCAGGATGCCGATGTACTTCTTGGGGTAAAAGAAGTGCCCATTGATGCCCTTATTCCCAACAAAAAGTACTTTTTCTTTTCCCATACCATTAAAAAGCAACCTTACAATCGGGAGCTACTGCGGGCTATTTTGGAAAAGAATATAGAACTCTATGACCATGAGGTGATTACCAACCCAAAAGGGCAACGATTGGTGGCCTTTGGACGGTATGCGGGAATTGTAGGGGCCTACAACGGATTTAGGGCATACGGACTTAAGTACAACAGTTTTGACCTGCCCAAGGCAGAAACCCTAAAAGACCAACAGGCCCTCATAGATGAGCTCAACAAGATAAAACTGCCCAACATCAAAATCTTACTGACAGGTAGGGGTAGGGTAGGCAATGGATCTCGCGAAATGTTGGATGCCATGGGCCTAAAACGGGTCAATGTAGCCGAATATTTAAAAGAAACATTTAACGAACCAGTATATTGCCAAATAGACGCATCAGAATACAACAAGCGAAAAGATGGGGTTCGAGGCAACAAGGCCGATTTCTTTGCCAATCCTGAGGAATACAGATCCAATTTCTTCCGTTTTGCCGAGGTGACCGACTTCTACATTGCCGGGCACTTTTATGGGGATGGGGCACCGTATCTCTACACCCGCGAAGATGCCAAGCACCCCAATTTCAAAATCAGGGTGGTGGCAGATATCAGTTGTGATATAGACGGACCTGTGGCCTCCACAATTCGTCCTTCGGAGGTGGCGGACCCGGTTTATGGTTACGATACCCAATCCGAAACCGAGGTGGATTATAAAAATCCTGAGGCCATAGCGGTTATGGCGGTGGACAATCTTCCTTGTGAGCTACCCCGTGACGCCAGCAATGGCTTTGGGGAGGCTTTTTCCAAATACGTGATTCCCGCCTTCTTTAATGGAGATGAAGACGGAATTTTGCAAAGGGCCAGAATGACCCAAAATGGGAATTTGACCAAACACTACGCTTATCTGCAAGATTATGTGGATGGTCTGGAATAAGCTGGTGTTGGTCGAAGCTATTTAGGTTATAGTCAATCAGATGGCTTTTTTTCTTATCTTGGGCTTTCCTAATAACCAAACCAGTGAAATTCAATTGGCTCAATTCTGGAACCCCCGATCCAGCTACCAAAAAGGTCTGTATTGATTTGGAATATAGACTTAGACCAAGAATTACCAAGTTTCTGCTATCCCAATTTGACGGGGATCATCTGTTGGATTTTTCAAACTTTTATTTTGATGTGGACCTAAAAAACGAGTGGATTTGGATTTCGGAACAAACTCCGTTCGACATCATTGAAAAGATTAAAGTTGACTTTGATCGTGAAATCAACGGTTCTCGGTTGTTCTCCGTAGCCTAATTATTCAACCTTTACTTGTCTGCTCAAAACAGCATGTGTCTTTGGCGCAACGTAGGTTTTAATGGCGCTTAGCTTTAATTCAATTTCTGTTAACACCTTCAACGTCTTTATCTGCAGTGTTTTGGTTTCCATGGCCGGAACGGTGAATACCTCGGGGCTGGAATAAAAGGAATAGGGCATTTGGTTTTTGAACAGTAGATCGGCGCTGGATACATTTTCAAGTGTCACCTTTAAAATTTGGGTATTGGGAATGTACGCGGCCTCCGTAATTTTAATGCAAGCCTGAAGCAGGGGCATCAAGTTTTCTTCTTTTCCAACCAACAAATCGTCAAAAACCGCAACTGTGCGCCCGGCAAATAAACCCTCTTTTACACTTACCATGGTTTTTTCCTTTGCAAAAACCAAGGTTATTGGGCGATCATGTCCTTTTTCTGTATAGTGCCAATCAATTAAGCCGTGAATATCGCTTGTTCCCATAATGGTCAAATTGTTTTCCAGGGCCAAGGCCAAGGATTCTTCCGCGTAGTCACGCTCATTGATCACCTCAATGCCATGCAGCTCACCATTTTTTATGCGCTCTTTCTGAAAATCGCTCAAATAGGGATTTCCAGAAGGGTTTTGTGGATACCAGGCAGGATGGTTCCAAAAAACAAAGGCATTTTGCTCTTTGGCGGCAGCAAAGGCATTCTCGGCCTTTTCATCCAGCAACGCATTGGCATCCGCAATAAAGACTGCATTGCTATGCCCCATGGGTTCACTCCGGGTGATTTCTGAACCGTTGATGACCAATAAATCGTGGTCTTTGGCTTCGTTCAGGGCCAACTCATAGGCTCTATTCCTATCCGAATGGGGAATATCTTCGGAGTGTGGTTGATACTCAAGATGCTCAGTGAGGGAAATAACATCCAAATTATCGCGTAGCGCTTCCATGACTCGAATAGTGGGCCAAACATTCCCGTCGGAAAAAACGGTATGTTGATGCAAATCGGTTTTTAACGTCTTATACCCGGGTATATCTGGATACGAAATAGTACCCGGATAGTTGTGCGAATGGTCTTGGGCGGTTAAAAATACAGGGGAAACAAGGGCTAAAAAAATAAGTTGGATTTTCATGACAGTGGTTTTTTCAAAGGTATAAAACACTGGACCAGAATAACTTGAAAATAAAAGGTTTTTGGTTCATAAACCATTATGCGATTCAGGAAAAAATGCTG
>JBCCUY010000421.1:0-2877 GCA_039196145.1 Bacteroidota bacterium | reverse complement strand
TGGACCAAAGCCATAGAGGCTGATGGTCTTGCGTGGAACCACATCTCAAACCTTAAGCGTTTTAGAGACCCTATTGCGGAATTGTACAACATAAATGCCATTCCGGCAGCGTTTCTTTTAGATGAAAACGGGGTAATTATAGCCAAGGATTTAAGAGGTGCAGCATTGGAACAAAAAGTAGCCGAGCTTTTAAACTAAAACAAAGCTCAACGCAAAGACTAAAGCTGAAGTGGAACTTCAGCTTTTTTTTATGGGATTTCCTAAATCTTTCCCATTTTTTCCAAAGCGAAAAGAATCAGAATTGGAATGGCCATCAAAATAACTATCAAGGTATCCGTTACAAAGAGTTCGGGTTTGAACAACAAGGTGGTTGCATACCCTCCTATCGCTCCTCCAAAGTGGGCCGTATGACCTATATTTCCCAGTCGGCTTTTCATCCCATAAATGGAATACAACAAATAAGCAATTCCCAAAACATAGGCCGGAAGCGGTATGGGTATGAACATAATTCCGAGTTGCATATCCGGATTTAAAAGAATTGCTGCATATAAAATGCCGATTACGGCTCCGCTGGCGCCGACCGCGCTATAATAGGGCTCATCTTTATGAAAGAACAGGGCCAACAAGCTACCTCCCAAAAGGCTGATGAAATAAATAATCAAAAATTTGCCCGGGCCAAACCAATTGATGACCACATTGGCAAAAAAGTACAGGGTAAACATATTAAAGAACAGATGGGAAATATCAACATGTAAAAAAGCGGAGGTCGCCATGCGTTCACGCTGCCCTGCCTGTATTCCCCCAATACTGAACTTATATCTGTCAAAAAAATTGGCATCGCTAAATCCTCGGAGGGACACCAGGATATTGGCCGCAATTATCACAATTGTGGCAACATGTAAATTGTGCATGTGCATAAAGGTTTGGATTCAAATATAGCTATATTTGCTCACAAGAATTCCGTATGCAGTTGCTTGTTTTTGTCCTTGTTTATCCCCTACTCTGGCTGGTTTCAAGACTTCCGTTCAAACTCATCTATATCATCTCTGATGGTGTTTATCTATTGTTATACCGAATTGTTGGATACCGTAAAAAGGTAGTGCAAAGCAATCTGGAACTAGTGTTTCCCAACAAATCGGACAAAGAGCGTAAACAAATTGAAAAAACTTTCTACAAACAGCTGTGCGATATGTTTTTGGAAATGATCAAAACCATGGGCATTTCCAATAAACAGCTCCAGAAACGCTTTGTGTTCACCAATTTGGAAGTGCTTCACAACTTAGAGCGGCAAAATAAAAGTATAATGCTGATGTTCCCCCACTATGCCAGCTGGGAATGGGTCATTGCATTGGATAAGCACATTGCTTCTAAAGGGTATGCCATCTATCAGAAAATTGGAAACAAATATTTTGATAGGTTGGTTCGGGACATCCGACAAAAATTTGGCACCACATTAATATCTACCAAAGACACCAAAGAAATTGTTGCAAAAAATAAGGAACAAGGGCAATTAAGTATGTATGGTATCTTGAGTGACCAATCCCCAATGGTCAAAAAAGCGCATCTCTGGACTCCTTTTATGGGCATTACGGTACCTGCCCATACCGGTGCGGAGTTGTTATGTAAAAAGCTGGAATTACCGGCGGTATATCTAAAAGTCTCCAAACTTGGACGTGGACACTACCAAGGTAGTTTTAAAGTGCTTGCCGAAAACCCAGGAGAACTTGAAGAATTTGAGCTCACTAAGGCCTTTCTCAAAGAAGTGGAGGTAGCCATAAATGAAGCGCCAGAATACTACTTTTGGACACATAAACGATGGAAACATCGAGACAAGGTACCTGCGGAATTTCAAAAGATTGCCAACACCAATGCCTCGTAAACGAAGATTTCTAAAACGGAAGATTCTCGGTCTTCTGATTTTGGGTTACTTGCTATTTGCCAATTCGTGTATGACCATGCGCACTTCCCAAAAGAAAATGGTCGAATATTTTGATGCCAAGAAGATTGCGTTTAAAGAAGGTAATTTAGAGTTTCAGAATCGTAACCTTCATTATGTCCAAACGGGGCCAGAAAATGCCCCCACGCTGGTCTTTATCCATGGTTCTCCAGGAAGTTGGGATGCCTACAAGGCCTATCTGACGGACTCTAGTCTCACCACCCAGTTTAGAATTATTGCTCCCGACAGACCAGGCTTTGGTAAGAGCGAATTCAGAAAAAGTATGCCCTTGCAACCCCAAGCTGAAATACTCAATCAATTTTTAAAACAACTAGACAACGGACAACCCTTTACTTTAATAGGACATTCCTACGGTGGCCCACTTGTTGTTCAAATGGCGCTGGATCAACCTGAACTTTACCAAAACCTGGTTGTACTTGCAGGAGCATTGGACCCGGAGGCGGAAAAACCTGAGAAATGGAGAAAGCCCCTTACCTGGATTCCTTTTAAATACTTAGTTCCAGGGGCTTTAAAGCCTTCAAACGATGAGCTTTGGATGTTAAAAGAAGATTTAAAAGTTTTGGAGTCAAGGCTTGAAAATTTGAGTCAGCGGACCCTTATCATCCATGGTACCAAGGACAATCTGGTCCCTTATCAAAATGTGCCTTTCATGGAGAAGCGGTTTAGTAACGTTGACAGCATAAAAGTAATTCCGATTGAGAACGAAAACCATTTTATTGTATGGAACCAAGAAAAGTTGGTAAAGCAGTCCATACTAGACTGGGTTCACGGCCATTAGACGTCTTATTGGTTGTCCTTAAAATGCCGTTGGTCTAAATTTTCTGGGTTAGTTATCCAAATTTCATATAATTAGTATATGGAAATTCTTTTGGAACTTTGGAATGAAGTGCTTGGTTTTTTGGGGATTACCCAGGCCCTAG
>JBCCUY010000420.1:0-2889 GCA_039196145.1 Bacteroidota bacterium | reverse complement strand
TTTTTCTATTATCAGTTAAAGAAAGGAATGAGTTCAAAAATTTCTTATATGAGATGGAGTAACGCCTTTATGTTCAATGCTATTTCATATTACCTAAAAGAAGTAAACTGATATGGATTCAGAAAGCCTTAATGGTGTAAATGTTTATGTTCCCTCCTCGCGGGATACTTTAATAACCCATGCCTTGGAAAATAAAAACATCTTGGTAGCTGTGAATGCAGAAAAAATATTGCACGCCACAGAAAAAACCAGGGCCATAATTAATAGAAATCTGGGATATCCTGATGGAATTGGTGCAGTTTGGGCGTTGCAAAAAAAAGGTCATAAAAACGCCGTTAAAATTCCTGGGGTGGAACTATGGCTGGATATTATTAAAAAGTACTATCAAAGTAAAACCTTTTACCTCATTGGCGGAAAAGACGATATCATTGAGAAGACCATAGTCCAATTAAAACAACAGTTTCCAAGCATATCTATTTTAAGTTATAGGAACGGCTACTTGCAAGGTACAGAAGAACGAAAAGCACTGATAAAGGATGTAAATGCGAAAAAACCTGATATTGTTTTTGTTGCCATGGGATCACCTAAACAGGAGTTACTTATGGAAGAAATGAGTAAGATGCATCCAGCTTTATATCAGGGACTTGGTGGAAGCTTTGATGTCTACACAGGGAACGTTCAAAGAGCTCCCAGTTGGTGGGTTAAAAATAATCTGGAATGGGCTTATCGTTTGTTAAGGCAACCTTCACGGATAAAACGACAAATTCACCTAGTAAGGTTTTACATAAAACTAAAGCTCAATAATTTCTAGATTCCCGGTCAAGGAGAAATATAAATAAAACGCTGGCAGAATAAGTACAGCAGGAAAACCAAAGCATCTAAAGAAAACTAGAAGTCCATCCTTGTTTTCTCTGGTCATCATTCAATTAAAAAGCACTACGAATAAAAATGCTTACGAACCGGACGATGATTTATTAGGATGCCTTAAGAAAAGAGTGTACCTAATTAGTCACCAAATCAAATCCTACTAAAAGGGCACACCGTCCCAAATTTGATAATCATCTATCCATTGTTGACCATTTCCAGGTCCATAGAATTGCCAGATACCTATCCATCTGAGAGAATCCGGTCTTGGGCCGATATTAGGACCATTGTGATTTGCTATTTCAACACCATTAATTTTAGCCCAAAATCTGCCATCAGATCCACTGGACCATTTTACATAGATTTCCACTTTGAACCATTGTTCTTTTGGAACCTGTGCCGTACTGTTTTCGGCCCATACTGTATTGCTGCTTTGCGGAAGTTTGGTATCCCCTATAGTTCTCCAGTACAGTCTTCCAGAGCTATCTGATTGCAAAAAAATACTTGTTCTAAAACCCGAGGGTTGGTCCCATAACTGTGTTTTGTATTGCCATAGCATCCTCCAATTCCCATCGCCATTAGTGAGGCTGGCCAAGTCATCGTACCTATGCCACCATGTAAAGTAGGTTTCACTTGGGTCGTTTTGTATGTTATTTATTTGATACGGGGTTTGAGAACCTGGCCCCCCATAAGAAGCACCTTCGGCTCTATTTTTTGTTTGTCTCAGTGCTGTTGTAGGATTCCCATCAGGTCCTGAAATAGTTACAAGTTCATTTCGTATTATCCTGAGGGTTACTTCCACCATAAATTGTATGGATACCACTTCCAGAATCCCTCCACGACGGGATAAGGTTTGAGCTCCAAGTAAATCCGGTAGAACTATCGGTTCCCGTAATGTATTGATAATCATTAGGGGCACCAACAGCACCGTTTGCATTAACTGTAGTACTACCTTCGAAACCAGAGCCAAAAAGTAGATTCGCGCTTGGAGAACCTTGTTCCCTTGGGGGCAACAAAATTCTCACCCGCACTGTTCCTACACTAGTATTCTCTACAATTCCATCAAATTTGGACTCAGCAGTATATGTGAATTCGTCCATCAATTCAGAGGGAGGATTGGACGAAGTATTCAAAATTTCAACAATACCACCCTCATTTGGTGTATACGTTAAGGTATTATCTTTGTTGATTTCAACACTTCCAAAGGATGGCTCAGAAGTTTCCGTGATTGCAATTTCCAAGGACTTAAATGAATCATTCGCTAGAACGTCCAACACAGTGCTATTGCTTAACACTACTTCAAAAGTATCATTTACTGTGTTAGTTTCTGTGCCGCTGGATCCTTGATTATTTGAATCGGGGTCAAAAGCACCAATTTCGTCTTCCGAGGAATCTCCAAGAACGTAGTCATCAAACAAATCAGAATCTCTTGAGCAAGAAAAGAAAAGGAAGGCTACGAAATACGACAATAGCATTAGGAGTGGGGTTTTCAAAGATAAATTCATGGGGAATATAAGGTTAAGCCCAATTTTTAAAGACTTATGGGTCCTAAAATTATTTAAAAAATCAAAAAAGACGACATAATGCGGTATATTTTCGATGAACTGCACAACGAAGTTCTGATGTAATACGAGAGATAAGCTAACCTTGGATGTTCATCGATTGTTTATTCGACGAACTACGTTTTTTTTTAACACTTATTAACTGTTTGATGAAATCCATCAATTAGAACTAACCACAACCCAATGTATTTCCTTTGCCATTTCTATTTGTTAAAGCTCAATTTTCTACCTACATAAACATTTATACATGAATCCTATTTACAAGTCTTTAGAAAACGTAAATTACAAGCCCATTTGCAAAGTGCACCGTGTTTTAAGAGTAGAATAAAAATAAAGGACACTTTTAAAAAGTTGTTCAAGGATTTCAATCGATATTAAAATAGTTGTTATGACAACTTGGGCAGAGCAACAAAAATTATAAATTCGCGTTAGGATGTAGCATTAAATCCCAATATTCCAAACT
>JBCCUY010000419.1:0-2892 GCA_039196145.1 Bacteroidota bacterium | reverse complement strand
GGGTTCGCTCAAGACCGCTTCTCCTCACCTTCCGTCAACCTCGACCAGTCGACTCTACCCGTCCGAACCACCTCAACGCCATCCAGCGTTCTTCGATATTCAAGATAGAATCGACAATGTAGTCACCGAAGATGACAATGGGCAGGCCCTGTTCACTTTTGCTAACGTGGATTACTCCAAAATTTTAGGTTTTTCCTGGGAAAACAGTGTCAAACTAAACCGATGGCAAGCTGGACTTGGGGCTACCTATATGGGTGAAGCCACAGCAGTTGATGGTTCCACCGAAAGTGATGCGGATTATCTGTGGAGTTTCAATCTACAGACCAATTTAGGGTATAGCATTCCTTCCCTGAAAACAGTTTTATCGGCCCAATTAAAGTATACCGGGCGAACCCAAGTATTAGAACCTAGTGATAATGGTCCAGTGGTTGGGCAAACCGATAGCTTCACTTGGATGGATGCCTCGGTTAGAACCAGTCTTACCAAGGATTTTGATGTGACCCTTGGCGCAAGAAATATTCTCGATGTCGTTACCGTAAATGCTACTGACTTACCTACGGGTGCCCATGGCACTTCTACAGGTTCAGGTAGGCTGTTCGGTAACGGAAGATCTTATTTTTTAAAACTCTCATACAATTTAAACTTTAATTAAAAAAACCATGAAAAAGCTTACGTTTTTATATGTAACATTGTTTTTGGCAATCCTGAGTTCGTGCAGTAGCGATGATTCAGAAGACCTCATTGACTTTACGGTAACCTTTAACACGGCCTCCGTCGGTATCACGGAGGATGTTACCACCCAAGACATTACCTTGAATTTTTCAAGGGCGGCCAGTGAGGCCGGCACCATTACCATTTCCTACACTGGTGAAAATGCCGCCTATGGCACGGATTTCTCGACCGCACCTGCAGGAGATTCCGGAACCATTTCTGTTCCTGTTGCTGCAGGTGACCTTAGCGCCACCATTACCCTCACCAAAATTTTGGACCCCATTGAAGGGACAACAAAATCCGTTACCTTTTCCCTTGATGGATTTGACAACGCATCATGGTCAAATGGTTCGTTAAACTCATCCACAGTTAATTTTTCGCCCATTGCCGCTTTGAATGGTATCATTGACGCGGAAACTGGTGGGGCCACCATGCCCAACCAAGTATATTTTGATTTTAGTACAGGTGTGCAAACGGCAATACAAAGGGACACTTGGGAAATTGCTCTTTACAACGGCGCTGAAAACCGTGTGTTTTTGAACTCATCATTACTGGTTTCTGCTGTGGAATTAACAGATATGACCGATATACTTGCCGTCACGGAAAGCAGTGATTTGGCAGAATCCATGGAACTAAATACGCTGGATGGGATGTTCCAACCTACCACAGTGACCGTAAACACGGTGGCAGAGCTCATAGCAGGGCTTCCGGTAAGTTACTTCCAATACGGCGATATCACCAGTGGATTGGTATTTACCGATGACAAAGGTGGTGAATTGGAAGGAACAGCTTTTGCCGAGGTATCCACAACCCCAGAAGAAAACCATGTTTATATCGTTAGCCTTGGAAATGAGGTTCCCGATCCAGCTGAGTTGGAAGAGCCTATTGAGCCAGGGAGCATTGCCACAACTGGAGATCATAGAGGCTTTATGAAAGTACGGATTTTGAGTGATGGCAATAGTTATACTATTCAGTATGCAGCTTTGGACGAAACTACCAACATTTCTGAAGTAACGGTTTCCAAGGATGCAGCATATAACCTTACCGCCTTCAGTTTAAGCGATGGACAGACCGTAAGTGTTGAACCCGCAAAAGAAAGTTGGGATATCAACTTAAGTGGTGTATTCTCTTATTACGGTTACCAAGGACCAACAATTGCAGGATTGACTTTCTCAGACTATGTAGTGCACAATACCTTGGGCGATGTAGGCCTATACCAAGTGACTACTTATGAAGATAATGGTGGGGACATCACCAATTTTGATGTGCCCTCCTATGCCAATTTTGCAAGGGGCGATGTTGATGAGTCATCATTCGTTTATGACGATCGTGCCATTATAGGTAGTGGTTGGAGAAGCGCCTTTGGTGGCGGTCTAAAAGACGACCGTTACTTTGTTTTGAAGGATGCTGCTGGCAACTACTACAAAATGATGTTCACTGCCTACGTGAGCAACGAAGGTGAAAGAGGGAACGCCCAGTTTACCTACGAAAGATTGTAAAAATACAAGATGGGTATAAAAAGTATTATTTTCATTATCCTTCGACTGGTATTGGGTGGAATGATGGTCTTTGGAGGAATTCAGAAGTTCCGAAAGCCCATTCCATCCCCAGTTGAAGTGATGGAAAAAGCAGAGCAGTTCAAAGCTCCCGAAAAAGAAGATACCCTTCAAAAAATATTGTACATCAGTGGAACCAAACAGACCGGATACTTTTGGCAGGTACTAGGTATTTGCGAACTGTTGTTTGGTCTGTTGGTACTGTTACAAGGCACTAGCCTAATCGGCGCTGTTTTCTTACTACCGATTACCCTGCATATCTTCCTGTTCCATATCTTCTTGGAAGCAGATGAACTGGAAGGACTGCTGGAAGCTGGGGGATTGTTCGCCATTAACGTTCTATTGATATTAAAAGAAAGAGCCAAGTGGAAACACTTGCTTTGGATAAGGCCTGTTTAAAAGGCCGAGTTAGTTTGTTTTAACTAGTTTGTGATGTGAAACGGGGCTTAACAGCCCCGTTTTTTTTTTAGCACCCCCGCCACCCCTCTGTCCTTCGGACATCTCCCCTATACTGGGGAGAAGTTTTCTGGGATGTAAGAAAGGTTCCTCCCATCGGAGAGGGGAGGTGATTCCAACAAAGTTGGAATCGGAGGGGTGCTGTACATAAAAAACGGGGCTGTTAAGC
>JBCCUY010000418.1:0-2895 GCA_039196145.1 Bacteroidota bacterium | reverse complement strand
TAAAATCGTTAAACGATTTTACTGGTTGTATTAGTATACTACGCCGTTAAATTACTGCTGAGGTGGTTGGCACCTAAGTTGTTGAATTACGCTGTTAAGAAGACCAATGAGCGTTTTGGACAGCAATTTGGCAATTATCAAGATTTTGGTAAACAATCTGATAATGAGGGCGAAACTACCATTTTTTCTAAGACAACCCGAAAATCCAATCCCTCAAAAAAAGTTGGAGAATACATAGATTTTGAAGAAATTGACTAATATTTGTCTTTTCAAAATCATTCCATGAATCTTTCCCTTAAAGCAGTTGTTACCCATCTTTGTGTAATCGCTTTCTTTCTTTTGGCCGCTCTGGTCTACTTTTATCCGGTTTTGCAGGGCAAGGCTATTTTTCAGTCGGATATTGCCCAATATAAAGGCATGGCCAAGGAGCGAAATGATTACAAAGAATTAAGTGGGGAAGAATCGTATTGGACCAATAGTGCTTTTGGTGGCATGCCCACTTACCAGTTGGGGGCCAATTATGAGCACGACTATGTAAAAAAACTGGATAGGTTGATTCGGTTTTTACCCCGTCCGGCCGATTACCTCTTTTTGTATTTTATTGGGTTCTATATTCTGATGCTATGCCTCAAAGTAGATTATAGACTGGCGATAGTAGGAGCGCTTGCGTTCGGGTTTTCCACATATTTTATCATAATCCTCGGAGTGGGCCATAATGCCAAGGCGCATGCACTTGGTTATATTCCCATGGTCTTGGGTGGGATAGTACTGGTGTTTCGAAAAAAGTATTTGTTCGGATTTATCCTTACTGCATTAGCCATGGCACTGGAAATAAGTGCCAATCATTACCAGATGACCTATTATTTCATGCTACTGGTGCTGTTACTGGGTCTGGTGCAGCTCATTTATGCAATCAAGGACAAAAAATTAAAACATTTTTTCGCCTCTGTCGGCATTTTGATAGGTGCGGTTTTACTTTCCATAGCCACCAATGCAACGGGTCTTATGGCTACCAAAGAGTATGCGGATTGGAGCACAAGGGGAAAATCAGAATTGACAATCAATCCGGATGGAAGCACAAAGGAAGTTCAGACAGGCTTGGATAGGGACTATATTACCTACTACAGTTATGGAATAGCAGAATCATTGGATTTGTTTGCTCCAAGAATGTTTGGAGGTTCAGGCAATGAGGATTTGGGCAAAAAATCAAAGGTTTACGAGTATTTAACCGGTCAGGGACTTTCACCAACAAGAGCTGTAGAAGTTTCTGGACTTTATTTATACTGGGGACCACACCCCATGTCAGGTCCAGCTGCGCCGGCCTACGTTGGGGCAATAGTGATTTTTCTATTCATTCTTGGTTTGATTTTGGTCGATGGAAAAAAGAAATGGTGGCTCCTTTCTGGGGCTATCTTGTCCTTGCTATTGTCCTGGGGGAAAAATTTTCCGGTGCTAACCGATTTTATGATTGATTATTTTCCGTTGTACAACAAGTTCAGGGCTGTTTCTTCGATTCAGGTAGTTTTGGAATTATGCCTTCCCGTGCTGGGTATTCTTGGTGTAAGGGAATTGTTCCGAGGTAAACTTAAGGCGTCGAAAAAGCTAAAAGCCCTGAAGCTCAGTTTTTTCATTGCGATAGGACTTGGGGTTTTTATCTTCTTGATTAAAGGGTTCTTCGACTTTGTTGGACAGAATGATGAAACTTATCGACAATACTTTGGGGATGCGTTATTGGATATTCTTCGGCGCGATCGTGAGGCGGTTTATGTTTCGGATACCATTCGTTCCTTAATTTATGTGACTTTGGCCGCAGTGGCATTATGGTTTTTCGTAAAAGATAAGATTGGGAAAAATCTGGTTTCCATACTACTTGGAGCGCTTGTTTTGTTTGATTTGGTTGGGGTGGGTCTTCGATATGTAAATGAAGATGATTTTGTACGTCAACGTCAGGTAAATGAGCCATTTCAGGCCAGTCAGTTAGACCAGATGATTCAACAAGATCAATCGGTTTATCGTGTGTTCGACCCGCAGGAAGGGCTAAATGGGGCAAGAACTTCTTATTTCCATAAATCGGTTGGCGGTTATCATGCCGCTAAACCCAGACAGCTTCAAGACTTGTTCGAATATCATTTATATCAAAACAACCTTGAGGTTTTGAATATGTTGAATGTAAAGTACATTATTCAACAGGATGAGGAAGGAAACAACGTCCCGGCAGTCAATGATGATGCCAACGGACCTGCTTGGTTCGTGCAAAACCTGAAGAGTGTTGGGTTTGCCAATGAAGAGGTTATGGCATTGAAGGACATCAATTCCAAGACGCAAGCGGTAATCAATACCAAGGCTTTCCCCACGGTAACAAAACTGAGCTATGAAGTTGATTCGTTGGCACAAATTCAAGTGGAAGACCATAGACCTAATTACATTAAATACCAATCAAATAATTCCAATGACGGATTTGCAGTTTTTTCAGAAATGCACTATCCCAAGGGATGGAACGCCTATTTGGATGGCCAATTAGAACCCCATTTTAAGGTGAATTATGCGCTAAGAGGTATGAAGGTTCCAGCAGGCAGCCATACTATCGAGTTCAAATTTGAACCTGAGGTTGTTAGGACGGGAAGCCAAATCGCTCTTGGCAGCAATATTCTTTTGGGTTTGGTGATTTTAGGTGGAATTGGGTTGTCTTTCCGTCGTAAAAAATCTGAAAGGGAATAATGCATAAGGTTTTGGTCATAGCATATTATTGGCCTCCGGCAGGAGGGCCAGGCGTGCAACGATGGCTAAAGTTTGTCAAATACTTTAAGGATTTTGGGATAGAACCCATAGTCTATGTGCCCGAGAATCCACATTATCCCATAATAGATACCCAAATGGAGTTGGATGTGCCCCAAG
>JBCCUY010000417.1:0-2898 GCA_039196145.1 Bacteroidota bacterium | reverse complement strand
GTTAATGCCCCTGGGACCTACCCTGTAAATGGAGAACAAATCACAATTCTCGAAGCTTTAGGATTAGCGGGAGACCTTACTATCCAAGGAGTTCGAGAGAATGTTTTGGTGATTCGCGATTTCAATGGTACAAAAGTTTACAATCGTATCGACTTAACTTCTAAACAAATGGTAGAGTCACCAGTCTATTATCTTTCACAAAACGATGTGGTTTATGTAGAGCCCAATAAATCGGGAATATCGGCGTCTTCATTAGATGCCAGGGCAACAATTGGTATTTCAATCGTTTCCTTGTTGATTACTTCCACTGTACTCATACTGACCAGGAATTAGAAAAGAATCAGGATATTAATTAAGAATTAGATGGGACCTAAAAGTCATTTGTCTGAAGATAGGAAAGATTACCGAGAGCTATTAAACACATATACCCGGCAATGGAAGTGGTTCGTAATTTCCGGTGCCGTTTTTTTGTTGTTGGGTTTTTTGTTTTTGAGATATACTTCTCCACAATATGAGGTACAGGCGAAAATCCAAGTTCTGGAAGATGAAGAGGGATCTTCGCAATTGAACGTTTTTAGAGATTTGGATGTGTTCGGGGGTATGGGCAATCCAGTTGAGGATGAAATTGAGATTTTGAAATCAAGATCAAGTCTTATGAAGATGGTCAATGATTTAGGTCTAAACGTACAAATAGCAGCATTGGGAAAGATTAAAGATTCTGAACTTTATCGTAACCCTGAAGCCCCGTTCAACATTAACTTTATCGCTCCGGACTCCATTGTCAACAACGCACAGGTAGACTTTTTTGTAACCTTGGTAGACAATACTACGTTTGAATTTTCTGCAGAAGAAGGCGCCCCAGTCACCTCTTTTTCTTACGGTAACGTTATTTCTTCGCCTGTAGGAGATATTATTATCACACCAAATACTGTAGGTAAACGAGGTTATAACACGAATGAGTACAAAGTTTCTCTTAATCCGGTATCCTTAGTCGCAGAGCATTATCAAGAGGTTATTGAGGTGACAGTTGCTACGGATAAGACCAAAATTATTACCATCACTTTAAAAGACGCATTGGTCAACAGAGCGGAGGACGTTTTGAATACATTGATAAAAAACTATAATCAAAACTCCATAGATGATAAGAAGGCGATAGCGGATAAAACTTCGGACTTTATTGACGATAGGATTAGCAGTATTTCATCTGACCTATCTGCTGTGGATCAGTCGGCTGTTGATTTTAAAGCAGGTAGAGGGTTATCCGATCTTTCGGCACAAAATGACCTAAATCTTACCATTGGTGCAGAAAACCAACAACAACTTCAAAATGCTTCCATTCAATTGGATATTGCCTCATCAATGAAAGATATTCTTGACGGTGAATCTGGATATGAGGTACTCCCTTCAAATATTGGTTTGGAAGATGCTTCAATCGCGAGTACGACCGCAAGATATAACGAGCTCGCATTGGAACGTAAACGTCTCTTGGAAAGTTCAAATGAAAAAAATCCAATCATTGTTAATTTGGACCAACAACTAGATGGTCTTAAAAGGAGTATGCGTTCAAGCTTAAACGGAATTACCAACAATTTAGGTCTTCAGGTAAATAGTCTTAGCAGCAGATTATCAAAGATTAATTCACGCATATATTCCGCTCCTAAAAATGAGCAGGCTTTACGAGATATTGCCAGGCAACAGGAAACAACGGAATCCTTGTACCTGTATTTGTTGCAGAAACGGGAAGAGGCACAAATTACCTTTGCCTCATCTCCAGCTAAGTCAAAAATTGTTGATAATGCGTATCCAACCAGTGAAGATCCAATATTCCCAAAAACCTCACTAACCTTATTGGGGTCACTGATTTTTGGATTGTTAATTCCTTTTACATACATATATTTAACCGATGTCCTTGATAACAAGGTTCAGAGTAAGGTTGGTTTGGAAAAATTGATCGGCGATGGAATCCCGGTTTTATCTGAAATTCCAAAAATTTCAAGAAAGGAAAACTCTTTGGTGAGACCAGGTGAGCGCACAGTGCTTGCCGAGGCTCTTCGCATCCTCAGAACCAATCTCGATTACATCATTAAATCTCAAGACAAAAAAGAAGAAAAAGGAAATGTCATATATATTACTTCGAGCGTCTCAGGTGAAGGAAAAACTTTGATTGCAAGTAATTTATCAATGATTTTTACAAATGCTGATAAAAAAGTCCTTTTAGTTGGGGCAGATATCCGCAACCCTAAGATTCATACCTTTTACTCTGGGAAAAATGTAGATAAATTATCAAAGATTACAACTAATAAGGACGACAACGGACTCACGGAATTTCTAATGGATAAAAGTTTGACCGTTGAGGACGTTACTTCATCTATGTTGGCGCATGAACAAACAATTGATGTTATCTATTCCGGAAAAATTCCTCCTAACCCTTCTGAACTTTTGATGAATGGTAGATTAAAGAAATTACTGAAGGATGTTAGTGATAGATATGACTACATTATAGTGGATACCGCACCGTTGATGCTTGTCGCAGATACCCTATTGATAAGTGAATATGCCGATCAAATTCTATATGTTACCAGGGCTGGGGTTACAGAAGTTAAAGCGCTGGAATACCCGCTAAAGCTTCACAAGGAAGGCAAATTAAATGGTCTTTCCTTTGTAGTCAACGAAGTAAAGGACTCCAATTTGGGCTATGGAGGAAAATACGGTTACGGATATGGGGTTTCTTCTAAAAAGTGGTGGAAGTTTTAGTCTGACATTTGTGATTAATGCGACGTGCTATTTTGATACCAGCGTGTATACATCGGTTAGCTTTTCCTTAGTTTCCATTTCATGAATAAAAAGAATTTTTGGCCTACTGCCTATCCAAAGTCTTCCTAAAATTTATAAAATAAG
>JBCCUY010000416.1:0-2905 GCA_039196145.1 Bacteroidota bacterium | reverse complement strand
CTTAAATTCGGATTAAATTTCATAGTGTAGAACTGTAAGGTTCACCCGAATTCCTTTTAAGTAAGAAGGCCCATTATTTTAATTTTTTTAAACACCAACAGAGCTCAATATAAAAAACTGCCAATAGGGCTTTGGATTACTTTGGTTCCAAAACCACAAAAGGGATGATCATTTCTTCCAAGGAAACCCCACCGTGCTGATAAGTGTTTCGGTAATAACTTACATAATGGTTGTAGTTGTTGGGATAGGCAAAGAAGAGATCGTTCTTTGCAAAGATATAGGAACTGCTCATATTTATACTGGGCAGGTGTATTTTTGCAGGATTTTGGGCTTCCAATACGTCCTTATCCTCATAGGTAAGGCTCCGCCCGGTCTTGTATCGAAGATTGAGACTGGCTTCCTTATCCCCGATAACCTTGGAGGGGTGCTTTACGTTAATGGTTCCGTGATCTGTGGTGATGATCAATTTTAGACCAAGAGTCTGGGCTTGCTGTATAATTTCCAATAAAGGGGAATTCTTGAACCAACTCTGGGTTAACGATCGGTAGGCCTTATCATTGGAGGCTAATTCCTTAATGACCTCCATTTCGGTTTTCGCATGCGAGAGCATGTCCACAAAATTGTAGACGATTACGGTAAGGTCGTTATCTTTTTGAGACCTGAAATTTTGAGAGAGCTGTTTGCCCTGCTTTAAACTGCTGATTTTGTGATACTCCCATTTTAAATTAAGCCCCAGTCGTTTGATTTGCTCATCCAAAAATTTATCCTCAAAAAGGTTTTTTCCACCTTCGTCGGTGTCATTTTTCCACCAATGGGGATATTTCCGTTCCATGTCCAAAGGGGTGAGGCCAGAGAAGATGGCATTTCGCGCATACTGTGTTGCCGTAGGGAGAATACTAAAATAGGCAGCTTCGGAGGTTTTCTTGTAGAAAGATGTCACCGTGTCCTCAAATGCATACCACTGGTCATACCTAAGATTATCTATTACCACTAAAAGGGTTGGGGACTCCACGACCCTTGGTTGAATCCATTCTTTGAAGAGGGTGTGCGACATTATAGGTCCGTCAGTGGAGGTAAACCAATCCAGATAGTTTTTGTCCACAAATTTTCCAAATTGATTGTTGGCCTCCACTTTTTGCGATTCCAAAATTTCAAACATACCGCTGTCCTCAATCTCCTCTAACTGTAGTTCCCAATAGATGAGTCTTTTATAGAGATCCACCCATTCTTCCCAGGAATTTACCATGGACAGATCCATAGATATTTTTCGAAATTCTTGCTGATAGTTGGCGGTGGTCTTCTCGGATACCAAACGGGAGTGATCCAGATTCTTCTTCAAGGACAGTAGAATTTGATTCGGGTTTACCGGTTTAATAAGATAGTCCGCAATTTTAGAGCCTATGGCCTCTTCCATTATGGATTCCTCCTCACTTTTGGTGATCATAACCACAGGTAGGGAAGAGGCCATTGATTTGATTTCATTTAAGGTGTCCAATCCTGAAATGCCGGGCATATTTTCGTCGAGAAAGACGATGTCCACCCTGGAACGAGTCAGTTCCTCTAGAGCCTCTTGTCCACTTTTACAGGTTATTACGCTATAATCCTTATTTTCCAGGAAAAGGATATGGGGTTTCAATAGATCAATTTCATCATCGACCCATAAGATGGTTATCTTGCTCATTCTAGTTATCAAGTTTTAATTCCGGTCCGCCCGATATTTAGGATTTATCGTTCCCTTTTACCAGTGTTTAAATCCACGTTTTGAATTAGGTTTCGATGCAATTGTCTAAATTTGAACCCTTATCAAATCAGACATTTATTTTGCCTAAATCCAACAAGCTGAAAATCTTCAATGATCCAATTTACGGATTTATTAGAATCCCCAACGCACTCATTTTTGATCTTATTGCAGACCCCTATTTTCAGAGATTGCGCAGAATTTCCCAAATGGGGCTTTCCTATTTAGTGTATCCAGGGGCGCATCATACGCGATTTCATCATGCTTTGGGAAGCATGCATTTGACACAACAAGCAATTCAAGTGCTTCGTTTTAAGGGAGTTGAAATTACCAAAGAGGAAGAAGACGGATTGTTATGCGCCATCTTATTGCACGATATTGGTCACGGTCCATTTTCACATGCCATGGAGAATAGCATCGTAAATGGCATCGGGCATGAACATATTTCGCTTTTGTTTATGGCGGAACTAAATCAAAGATTTAACGGAAGTTTAGAAATCGCTTTGGAAATCTTTACTGGTAAATATCCTAAGAAATTCTTAAATCAATTAGTTTCCAGTCAATTGGATATGGACAGAATGGACTATCTAAAGCGCGATAGTTTTTATACGGGTGTGGCCGAAGGGAATATCAATGCAGAGCGATTGATAACCATGCTTAATGTATCTGGTAATGAATTGGTAGTGGAGGAAAAGGGGGTTTACTCCGTGGAGAAATTTTTGATGGCCCGTCGTTTTATGTACTGGCAGGTATATCTTCATAAAACAGGATTGGTGGCCGAGCAACTATTGATCCGTATCCTTAAGAGGGCCAAGGAGCTTCTAAGGGAAAACCAAAAAGTTGAATGTAGCCCAACATTACTTTTCTTTCTTAACCATAAAATTACCAAAGATAATTTTGACCGAGGCGTTTTGGAAGCCTTTTCAAAATTGGATGATGTAGATGTCCTGGCAGCAATAAAGGAATGGCAGGGAAATGGGGATTTTGTGCTTTCCAAGCTTTGTCAAATGCTGATCAATAGAAGGTTGTTCACCATAAAATTGAAGAACAAGGAAATAGATTCAAAAAAATTGAACAAGCACTTTGATCGTTTCAAGGAAGAACACCAACTTTCCAACAAGGAGACCGCCTACTTTGTATTTTCCGGGAAGATTGAAAATAGGGCCT
>JBCCUY010000415.1:0-2906 GCA_039196145.1 Bacteroidota bacterium | reverse complement strand
GTTTGTTCTTACCGATTTTGATCAAGGGTAGCAAAGCCTTTATTTCGGCAGTGTTTCCACTTTTTGAGATACAGACTACCACATCGTTTTTTTGAATGGTGCCCAAATCCCCATGAATTGCATCAGCGGCATGCATAAAAATTGCAGGAGTACCCGTTGAATTGAGCGTGGCAACGATCTTGGAGGCAATAATGGCACTTTTTCCAACTCCTGAGACCACAACCCTGCCTTGGGATTGAAGGATGAACTGTACTGCCTCGGCAAACTGGTCATCCAGAAAATCGACCAAGTTCAGAATGGCCCTACTTTCCGTTTCTAGGGTTCTTTTTGCAATGGATAAAATAGACTGGGTATCGCTCAAGGTAATAAACAGATTATCTAATTGTATTCCTAAAAGAATGTCTTATATTTAAGATTACAAAACTAACAAACTATCTCTTACTGACCATTTACGGAAGACAGATTACTGTTTCTTCCCAATATTAGTATGTTACAGCCTCCAAATTAGGTTGCTTGATTAAAATAGAACACACGGAAATGGGTTCCACTAATACCGATTTGTACTCCTCGCTAAAAAAGTATTTTGGTTTTTCACAGTTTAAAGGACTTCAGGAGAAAGTAATTCAGAATATACTTGATGAGAATGACACCTTTGTGATTATGCCCACCGGTGGCGGAAAATCCCTGTGCTATCAACTTCCTGCTATAATGAAGGAAGGTACGTCCATAGTTGTATCTCCCTTGATAGCCTTGATGAAGAACCAAGTGGATGCTATTCGTGGGGTTTCCGAAAATCATGGCATTGCCCATGTTTTAAATTCATCACTGACCAAAACCGAAGTAAAACAGGTAAAAGAAGACATCTCCAATGGCGTTACCAAATTGTTGTATGTGGCTCCAGAATCGCTTACCAAAGAAGAAAATATTGAATTTTTAAGGGGTGTGCCGCTCTCCTTTGTGGCAGTAGATGAGGCGCATTGTATATCCGAGTGGGGGCATGACTTCAGACCTGAATATCGTAATCTGAAAAATATAATCAACCGTTTGGGTGATAACATTCCTATTATCGGGCTCACCGCTACGGCAACTCCCAAAGTACAGGAAGATATCATCAAAAATTTAGGGATGACCGACGCCAAGGTCTTTAAAGCTTCCTTTAACCGCCCAAACCTTTTCTACGAAGTACGACCCAAGACCCAAAATGTGGACGCGGATATTATCCGTTTTATCAAGCAAAACCAAGGAAAATCGGGGATTGTATACTGTCTCAGCAGAAAGCGGGTGGAGGAACTTGCGCAGGTACTTCAGGTAAATGGGGTTAGTGCAGTGCCCTATCATGCAGGCTTTGATGCCAAGACCCGTTCCAAGTACCAGGATATGTTCTTAATGGAAGAAGTTGATGTTGTAGTGGCTACCATTGCATTCGGAATGGGAATCGATAAGCCCGATGTCCGTTTTGTGATTCATCACGACATTCCAAAAAGTATAGAGAGCTATTATCAGGAAACCGGACGAGCCGGACGCGATGGGGGTGAGGGTCATTGTTTGGCCTTCTATGCCTATAAGGATGTGGAGAAGCTGGAGAAATTCATGTCGGGTAAACCTGTTGCTGAGCAGGAGATAGGAAATGCCCTCTTACAGGAAATTGTGGCCTATGCCGAAACTTCCATGTCCCGCAGAAAATTCATACTACATTATTTTGGGGAAGCGTTTGACGAAGTCAATGGGGAAGGAGCGGATATGGACGATAACACCCGCAACCCAAAGCCCAAAGAGGAAGCAGGGGATGAAGTGGTGAAGTTGTTGAGTGTAGTCCAGGGAACCAAGGAAAAATTTAAAACCAAAGAAATTGTCAAAGTTTTGGTCGGGAAGGTCAATGCCATGATTTCATCGCATAAAACCGATGAAAAGGAATTCTTCGGCATTGGAAAGGAGCAGGATGAGCCTTATTGGATGGCCTTGATCAGACAGGTATTGGTGGCTGGTTTGTTAAAAAAGGAAATTGAACAGTATGGTATTTTACATGTGACTCCACAAGGTGAGGAGTTTCTAAAAAAACCATGCTCTTTTTTAATGACCAAAGACCATGAGTATAGCGAAGCTAAAAACGATGCTATCATTACCGCCGCCAAATCTTCTGGTGGTGCTGCGGACGAAAACTTGTTGAAGCTGCTTCGTGATTTGCGAAAAAGGGAGGCAGCAAAAATTGGAGTACCTCCCTTTGTTGTCTTTCAAGATCCTTCGTTGGAAGACATGGCGCTTAAATATCCTATAAGTATGCCGGAACTGTTGAACATTCATGGGGTAGGAGAAGGAAAGGCAAAAAAGTATGGAAAACCATTCGTAGAGCTCATTTCAAAATATGTGGAAGAACACGATGTCATTCGCCCAGATGATTTGGTGGTGAAGAGTACCGGGGCGAATTCTGGTTTAAAGCTCTACATCATCCAAAATGTGGACCGCAAATTGCCCTTGGATGACATAGCATCGGCGAAAGGACTGGAACTTCCCAACCTGATCAAGGAAATGGAGCAGATTGTCTTTAGTGGTACCAAACTCAATATTGGGTATTGGATTGACGAAATCCTGGATGAAGACCAACAAGAGGAAATCCATGACTACTTTCTGGAAGCTGCAACAGATTCCATATCAGAGGCCATAGAAGAATTTGAAGGGGATTATGAGGATGAAGAGTTACGGCTCTACCGCCTCAAATTTATTAGTGAAGTCGCTAATTAGTAACTACTGTAATCGCTCGCCCCGATCATTGCGATAATAAACCCAAAATATAGGATAACCAATATCAGGTAAACCAAGGAAAGTGCCAATCCAACATAGGCCAGTATTTTTCCGGTCTTTACGTTGCTGTAGTCGGTATAACTTTCAGGATTTTGAAGATAAAGTTG
>JBCCUY010000414.1:0-2908 GCA_039196145.1 Bacteroidota bacterium | reverse complement strand
TCTAACTTCATGATTTACAAAGATTCTTCACTACGCTTAGAATGACAACATTCAGTTTTTTTGACTTTTTAGACAGCTTCTCTCTTTGTTACGATATACTTTATAAGTAGCTGTCATTACACTACCATTTCATGATGCTTATAAACCTGAGTTCGATTAATCTGATGTATTTAACTTTATGATTATCAATGTATTCATTTTTGTATTGACACAAAAACCCTTCGACAAGCTCAGGATAAACCAAGCCAAAAAAGTCAAGACTGACTATAAAATCCTGAGAAAATACTACGGAACCACCCGCCACGGATGAAAATAACTCCCCCGATAGCTATCGGGGTCAGACAGATTTTCATCCCCTTCCCTTGCTGCTTCCTTGATTTTCAAGGATTTTATAGTAGGTCGGGTTCTTCGCTTACTATCAAAATTTAATAGTTTCTTATATCGAACTGACGTTATGATAGTCGGAAAAGCACATTTTTTTGTACATTTACATGCTGTTTCGGGTATTTAGCTCAGTTGGTTTAGAGCACTATCTTGACAGGGTAGGGGTCACTGGTTCGAATCCGGTAATACCCACCAAAAGCGACAAAAGTTGTCGCTTTTTTTGTGGTTTCTATTGCCAAAAGCTATAAGACTTTAAAGGAGTATTTGGGTCAATAGCTACGGCACATATATAATCTCATAAGAAAATCACCAAATCACATTCAATTCCTCGTAACTATCAAAGTGTTGATCTTTGGAAAGTATGGCAAGTCCTTCAAATTTTGATTGCGAAATGATAATCCTGTCGAATGGGTCGCGATGGATGAGTTCTGGGCTGGTCAATTCAAGGGCTCGTCAAAATCAGGAGTCCTTTTAATTTTGCCTTTTAAAACGCCATACGCTCTTATCTCGTTACGCTGCTGTTTTTTGGATGCTTTCTGTTTTAAAAGATCGTAGTTTAGTGGTCATTTTTATGCATCTTTTTTGTGAAGATCAGGAAGCGAAAAAACGGATCGTTTCCTCGCAAACGTTTAAGGAATTCGCCGGCAGTGCTGGTGCTTCCCACGGATGTTTTCCATCGAAAGTATGCCCCCCGGATTCCAGTAGGCGCAATTCAAAGTTTTGGTTCCAACTCACCAATTCCGATGCAAATGCAGCCGGCACAGTCGGATCGTCTTTAGCATGAACGATCAATCCGGGTATCGTTATCTTCGGTACAATGCCAGGGATATACAGTCGGTCCTGATTGGCGTAATAATCCTCATATAGCTGATAATACAATGGCATATACTGATTGGTCCGGCCGTTGAACACCTCAATTTTACCTTCCCTCTTCCATTTCGACATTGTTTCTTCATTCCAAAACCTTCCGTACTCGTTTACACTTGCCCATGTTGCGATCTTCTTTACCCGGGGGTCTTCCGCCGCTTTAAGCAAAGTGATCCCGCCTCCCCGGCTGTGCCCGATCAGATAGATATCTTCGTACCTCGATCCCAATGCGGTTATAGTGTCATCAATGACCAGACCCAGATCGTTTAATTCAATGGAAAAGTTGTTGTTTGCAAACGCCTCCAGGTCAACAAAATCCATGGGGTGCTCAGGCGTGGTTCCGTTATAAGAGAAGTTAAACTTTACAAAGTGGAAGCCTTTGCTGAAGAAAAGATCGGCAATTAGATTGAAGTGCCCCCAGTCTTTAAAGCCTTTAAAGCCATGGCTAAAAATAACCAATGGTCTGGGGTCGTCGTGAAAGTAGCTGTCGAGTAAGATGGATTTTTGTTTGGAACCCTCCATGACTCTATTTCGTTGGATCGTCATACGTTTAGCCTTTGAAAACAAAGTTATGAATATTATACCATTTACACCTTGAATTTACTCCATCAAAATGTGTCTTTTGCGCCCTGACTTCAATTGAAAAAATAACCGTAAGCCCTGCTACGCCTATGTTTTAAATTTCGCCAGAACACAAAATCCATCATTTTTCTTTTGGGAAAATTCAAAATGTAACTGGTATTATCCATCAACTGAAAACGGTGTTTGGTCGATATCGTAACAAAACCCTGGCAGGCTTTTAAAGAGGTAGATGCTTCGGTAAGTTTTACCCTGGATTCGGTAGTTTTTGTTACGGGATCAGGGATGATCCTGGGGCTGCCGGATAATGTGGCTATTAGTGTGACGCTATAAGCGATCGTGAAATAGCTCACTCCAAAATAGTGGGCTATCGTTTTGTGTTATATTTGTAGTCAAAGGAAAATGAACGCAATTGCTTTCATTCCATAGTTAGGTGGTATTAGTTTCTACTCTAAATCATGGCTAAGAAGTTAACGACTAAAGAAACAAGGCTGACGCTAATAAAGTACACAGCCGATGAAATTGTCAAGAGATCCAACTCGCTGGAACAGACAAGAAAGCAAATCCAACTAATCGAAAAGACAAAAAAGTTTTTCGGATTAACATCCAAAGATCTAAATGATATTTCGAGAATTCTTGAATTTAAAATTCTGATTGGACTCATCTCGCTTGACCTAACAACAAGTGTAAGAGCATATCTTAAAGCTGAATATCAATATGAAGGCCAATTCTTTTTGAGGCAATTCGCTGTGGTAATAAACGAAGGATATAAAAAGATTTACAATTTCAAGAAGTCAAATCCTGATGGAACTGCAGTATCTGGGAATAGGGCAAAGTCATTTTGGGTCAAGGAAATAGGTAGTATGGTCAATGAAAGAAATAATATCAACTTATTCAACAGGTATTCAGAATTGACAAAAGAACTTGATAGATACTTTGAGTTAAACTTTGAAGGAATAAAGGAAAAACGGGACCTATCGATCCATTATGATAAAGACTTGCTTAAAGTCTATGAAATGATAGTGAACCTTAACTCCGAATCGCTAATTAAGAAATTCATTCCTTTCTATGAGTTGCT
>JBCCUY010000413.1:0-2916 GCA_039196145.1 Bacteroidota bacterium | reverse complement strand
TCTTTTCTTGCTTTTTAGCATTACAGGATTTTATAATATTTAGCTCATTATCAGTTTATTATGAATTTGTGTTTACACTGTGTAACACTATTTATCCTTAAAATTGAAGCACAAATGAAGCACAAATAATGTTTCGTTATTTGAATAGAAAGGATACGAAAATTTTATATTTCACGTGATAGGAAAGTTATCTTTTACTTTGTGGTAATTTAAATTGAATTTGAAACCAAAGTACCCCAATCATGGAAACAGTATTTGATTTGAAAGAGGTTCTCCGATCTGGAAAGATCCAAAATGAACTGGACCTTGAAAGAGCCTTAATTGCAAGTAGGTTGTTGCGGATAATGGCGGAAGAAACTCCCAAATTACCAATGGTTAGAAAAGAGTTGAGGAAATTGATTAAGGAATACGAGGAGGCAAATTGGTCTAGAAATTCCAAAGTGACCCAGAAGCAAATAGAGGACAATGAACAGGCAGAATTGAGAGCGGAAAAAGAAAGGCCTTTGATTCGTCAGTACCTTACAGAAAACTTAAAACATTTAGGGCAGATTTGATTACGAAATTAATGTACTTTGTTGCCATAATTTGAGTTTGCAAATGATCATTATTATAAGGGTTAAAACTTTAAATAAACCTTGATTGTTTATACTTACATTGATTATTTTCCAGCTGTAAGACAACTTGCAAATCTAGTTTGGACAAAGCTTGTTCCTACCAAGAATAATTTTGTGAAAGTACCATTTTAAACCGCAGATATCCTGTTTAAATACAATGCGCAAGCAGTAGGTTTGCGTTTGGATTTTGTTCGAAAAAACAGGTACTAAATAACAGGTTTAAAGAGCCTTCTTAGAATCAGGATACTTAATCATTTCGGACTTTTATGGCTCTATGTGTAAGCTATCATTAAATGGTTTAATGAAATGTCACCCCTGCTTTTAAGTACCCAGTTAAGTCCATAATAAACTTAAATGTCGAATAGTGATTAGTTCTACTTAAGTATTCTGTGGGTAACAATGGAGCGCCATGTTTTTTAACAAATCCAGAAACCTTGTATTAACATTATGATTTAAATATGAAGAAAGTATGGATAGCATTCGTCACGGTTGTGACGCTATCGTTCATGGCATTGATTTGGGTGGGAACGGAAATTTATCAGAAACAACCACCAATACCTGAAAAGGTAATTGTAAAGGAGACAGGTACCGTAGTTTATAGTAAAAAGGACATACAGGAAGGACAGAATGTATGGGAATCCATTGGGGGAATGGAAGTCGGTTCCATTTGGGGTCATGGAAGTTATGTGGCACCGGATTGGACTGCGGATTGGATTCATAGGGAGGCAATCTTTTTATTGGATTTTTGGGGTAAAAAAGAATATGGCAAACCCTTTAAAGTTTTAAATACAGAACAGAAAGGCGCTCTGAGGGCAAGATTGGTAAAGGATATAAAAACCAACACCTTTGATGCCAGCACTAAAACCATCACCATATCCAAAGCAAGATGGGAAGCTATAAAGTTAAACTCCAATTATTATGCCTCTATTTTTTCCAAGGGCCATGAAGAATATGCTATCCCGGTAGGGGCACTGACGGATGTGGAAAAACTGGATAAGCTCAATGCTTTTTTGTTCTGGACATCATGGGCAGCCAGTACAAACAGGCCAGGTAAGGATTATTCCTATACCTCAAATTGGCCTCATGAACCTTTAATTGATAATACGATAACACCAGATTCCCAAATTTGGTCCGGATTTTCAATAATCCTTTTGATTTTATTTATTGCCATCCTCACATACTATTACCTAAGAAACCATGAAAAAGGGGATGCCGTAAAAAAACCGGTTAATGATACCTTAAAGAACAATGCATTGTTCAGGTCACAACGATCTGTTCTTAAATATTACTTGGTGATTTCCTTGCTCATTTTCTTACAGGTTGTATTTGGAATAATAACGGTTCACTATTCAGTGGAGGGCCAGGCATTTTTTGGCCTTGACATATCTGGGTTCATTCCCTACGTAATTACTAGAACGTGGCATACACAACTGGCCATATTTTGGATTGCTGCAACCTGGTTGGCCACTGGGTTGTTTTTGGCACCGATGATAAGTGGCAAGGAAATGAAATACCAAGTATTTGGAATCAATTTCTTGTTTGGGGCCTTACTGGTAATCGTACTGGGCTCTATGTTGGGAGAATGGTTGGGAGTGCATCAATTCCTAACATTGACCACCAATTTTTTCTTTGGACATCAAGGGTTTGAATATATGGATCTTGGAAGGTTTTGGCAGTTATTTTTAGCCGTGGGGATGATTCTGTGGATGATTATGGTAGGGAGACATGTCCTTTCAGGAATAAGAAAAAATGATGGGTCCAAACACCTTTTAAGTATTTTGTTAATTGCTGTTGTAGCAATAGGGATGTTCTTTTTTTCCGGTTTGATGTATGGGGAAAATAGTACGCTGCCCGTTATTAACTATTGGCGTTGGTGGCTAGTTCACTTGTGGGTCGAAGGTTTCTTTGAAGTATTTGCCACCGTGGTTATAGCATACATTTTTTCCAAGATGAAGATTATATCTTCCAGAACGGCCGGAAAGGCATCCATTGCTTCAGCAGCCATCTTTCTTGCTGGAGGTATAATAGGCACCCTACACCATATCTATTTCTCTGGGACACCGGTACAGGCAATTGCCCTAGGTGCCACTTTCAGTGCTTTGGAAGTTGTGCCTCTAACCCTTATGGGATTTGAAATAAGGGAAAATTGGAATCTTTTGAAAAAACACGCTTGGATTCAACGTTATAAGTGGCCCATAATGTTCTTTATCTCTGTAGCCTTCTGGAACATGTTGTTTTGACCATCATGCAATACGCAGCTCGTTCTCTGGCTACCCTCTCGCTGTCCGCTCTCGCCATAGCC
>JBCCUY010000412.1:0-2920 GCA_039196145.1 Bacteroidota bacterium | reverse complement strand
CTGGCCCATCCACAGGGTTTCCCGGATTATGGCGTAGACCAAGGTGAGGGGCCATCCAATTTGCCCATGATCCATGTCCGCCGGTGATGGTCAATGCTTTACCGCTAACATACATTCGAGGACCTTCCGTCCAACCTTTTTTAATGGCATCCCGTAGGGCTATATCGGTATAAAAATCACCTCCTACATCGCGGACAGTGGTGAACCCAGCCTCTAAAGTGCTTTCGGCATAAGTTGCTCCCAAAATACCATACGAAGCTATGGGTAGTTCGTAGACGTCAATAGAAGTATCAAATGAAGGGTCCGTCAAGTGGGTATGGCAATCTATTAAACCGGGCAAAACCGTATGTTCAGACAAATCAATGATGTTTGTCAAAGTATCCTTTTTATCTGCCGAAACAATATCCTTGATTTTACTCCCTTCAATTAAAATGATAACATTCTTAAGGATTTTGGATGCTTTTACATCCACCATCTGTCCGGCCCAAATGGCTTTGGTCCCTTCTTGGGCAAACAAGTTTGTGTTTGAAAAAATTAGTAGGAATAGTTGGATGGCTAGAAATTTCCCCTTAGTATTTTTCATATGAAATTACTTTAAAATTGAGATATCAAAATGGGGGAAATTCCTAATACAAGATAAAGAATAAATGCCTAAGCACGAGCGCTGTCTACGGAGTTCTCAAAATCTTCTCCATCTTACGACCCTTGGCCAGTTCATCCACCAATTTATCCAGATAGCGAACCTGTTGGGTTAGTGGAGTGGTAATATCTTCTATACGATATCCACAGATGACACCCTTTATCAAATTTGCATTAGGGTGCAGGGTAGCCTGTTCAAAGAAATCTTTAAAGGCGATTTTTTCGGTTATGTATTTTTGAAGGGTGGCCTCGTCAAAACCTGTTAACCAACTTATCACTTGGTGCAGTTCTTCTTTGGTACGGCCTTTTTTCTCAACTTTTGCCAGGTAGTGGGGGTAAACCGAGGTAAAGGTCATGCTTGCAATACGCTGATCATGTTCTGGTGTAGTTATCATCTTCTGACTTACAGTATAAGTTACGGTTTTAATTCCGTATTTAAATCTGGTTAGATATAATTGAAGAACAGCTCAACCGCGTTCCCAAGCACAAACCCCCAAATCGCCCCAAGAAGGGTAATTTTCCCAAGGCCGAACGTGTTTGTGAAGGATAACCAAAGAGCTATCACGGCGCAGAGGGTAAAGAGAACCATGGCGTAAATGGGCACCATGCTGGTAAACAAACCTACCAAATTGAAAATAGGATCTAAAATAGCCGTGAATCCAAAGAGCGCAAGGTTGAAATTGGCTTTGGGGTGTTTTTTGAAAACGTAAAACCCAGCAACTAAAAGTTCCACACTGATGGCCAGCGGACCATACTGACCATAGTATTCCTTCTTAAAATAACCTTGTAAAGTATCCGGAAACTGTATGCCCAAATAATAAAGTACCCCAAGTACTACGGCAATGCCCATAAATAGAATTGCAACAATTTTTCTGATGTTCAAGATGAATGATAGTTAGTTCTGCAACACCGTTAAAGATAAAACAAATTATAAGTGGAGCGTTGGACTTGTCCTTTATTATGGCAAAAGGTCCGACAACAGATATCTAATCTCCAATGATTAACTCAACATTAAAAATTCAGTCTACTGGGATGTGATGGTCAATAATCTCCTGATATGTAATACGCAGATTTTTGGGAAGTTTGTTGTCCTTGGGCAAAGCGGCCAGATAACGATCTTCGTTGGTGGTAAAAACCCGTTTTAAGATGGGATGGAAATTACCCATTTGTTTAATGACCTCTTTGATAAACTCTTCATGTTGGATAAGGTCTACACTACCCAAATGGTAAATCCCTGTTTTGTTCCGGTTGATGAGATAATGAATTTGCTGGGTAAGACGGTCGTCATTGGTTACATTGACAATCAAATTGGGGAAAACCTCTATGGGCTCGTTATGCTCCAAAAGTGTTTTTATCTGCTTGATGCGGGGTGAAGTATTTCCAAAGACCATGGGCACACGCAAAATGGCGGTCTTCTTTTTGGGCAACCGCATCATCATGTTCTCGATCTTGATCTTTAATCGCCCGTACACGCTTTCGGACAGCGTTTTATCATGTTCGTAGCTGGGGAATTTGCTATAGGCATCAAACACATTGGCGGATGAGATAAAGTACAGTTTCGCATTGCTCTTGATCAAATACTCCATCAAATGTTGGTGCGCCTGAACCTGTGCGCCAAAATCCCCACGAAGGGCCGAAATAATAAAATCCGGCCGCACCTGCTCTAGAATCCTAACAATATCATCCTCCCGCATATCATACCGCAGAAATTGTCCATTTTCACTATATATAGTGCTATGGCAATAGGTTCCAAATGTGTTGAAATAGTTGCAGAGTTCCTTGTAAATGGCATTGCCAATAAACCCGCTGCCCCCTAATATGAGTATCTTTTTTTTATCCAAATACTAAAATATTGATAAGCCCGTAGCCGTTGTCAAATGCTCCAAAGCCTGCATGCCCAGTTTAGAATTTCCTTTTTCATTAAGTCCGGGTGACCATGTGGCCACGCAGAATTCATTGGGCAAAAGTGCCACAATACCGCCGCCCACTCCACTCTTTCCGGGCAAACCAACCTCAAATGCAAATTCCCCGGCCTCGTCATAAAAACCACAGGTGAGCATTAGGGCGTTGATTCGTTTAACTTGGGATAAGCTTAGATAATTTTTGTTCTGGAGACAGTTCCCCCGATTCATAAAAATGTAGAATACCTTCACCAATTGCTCACAACTCATACTGATCGAGCAGGAGTGGAAATAGAAATCCAGCACTTCGGAAACCCCATGGGTTAAATTTCCAAAGGATTTAATAAGATTGGCAGCAGCGTGGTTGCGGAACCCGGTAT
>JBCCUY010000411.1:0-2924 GCA_039196145.1 Bacteroidota bacterium | reverse complement strand
TCGATTTCTCCACGAAAATCAGACACTGTTAATTCTTTTTCTGACCAAAAATATTGTTCCCCGTTCAAAATCTTGTAGACTAGTTTATCAGAGACCAGAACACATAAAACATTCAACGCAACTAATATCAGCACTGTAATTCTAGCCTTAGATAGAGAAAAGAACAATATGCAAATCATGATGATGGGAAGTACCAAATTATAATACTCAAATTGGAGCTTTAGAATAATAATCAATAAGGTTATGAGAATAAAAATAATTTTTTGGGCAATAGTCATATTAGATAACCGAAAACCGTTAATAGAAATGCTTTATTATGTAACAAAAATAATCTTTCGACTATTCTTTAACTAGCAAAAAGTGTGTTGGCTTTTTTTTTCACCCACCCAACCCCGCTGCCCTTTTGGGCTGGTTAGGCAAACGAATTTCCCCACTATACCTATGTTGTACCTGCACCTGCAATTCTTTGCTGGGGGCCGCGATCAGAAATTCCAGCACCAAACCATCTTGATCCAAACGTAAAAGTCCATTGGCCAAAGGGCCGGGCAATTGCTCCATGCTGCACAAATGTGGAAGTGTACTACAAGGTATTGTAAAACAAAAGGAAAACCGGAACACCAAATGGTCCAGCACCCACATTTTGGCCATGTTGGAATGCCTTAATTTTTGGATGCGCAAACGGGCACCAGTCTTGGTCACGGTATGGAAGGGTATTCCGTTATGGAACAGGACTATGTGCAGCTCAGGGAAAACCAACTCCAGACTTCTAGGGTTTTCAGTAGCAAAAAAATGGCGAATGACCGTATGGATAGTGGGCATAACAAAGTAGGATTTAAAAGTGGTACTCCAGGTTTGGGAAGGGGTATTCAAATATAATAAAAACAACCGTACGGTTATTAATAAGAAGAATTAATGACCTGAACTTGCTCTTATGGAAAATGAAGCCAAAGAGCAGTTGCTAAAAAACCTAGCTTTAAGAGTTAAAGAACTGCGAGGCATAAAAGATGTGACCCAAGAAGAAGCACTTAATGATACCGGGATTCAATTCTCAAGAATAGAACAGGGTAAGCGGGATGTGCAACTTTCTACAATTCTAAAAATCTGCCACTATTTTGATATCTCCATGGCAGAATTTTTTAATGAATCCTTTGAGCAGAAATAGGGAATTCGTTCCAAGTAAGGATTCCCAGTTTGACTTGGATATGCAAAAGACGGGCTGGACCAATCCGTAAAAGCGACAATTATTCGGTCCTATCCGCGTATTTGGCTTCAAGCCAATCCTTAAAATCTTCCTCTATTAGTTCATAGGAGCTGGGAAGATCTTGGGCATTTTCCGCCAAATAGGTGGCAACCTCCTCCTTAAGTTTATCGGAATCAATGGTAAAGTTCTCAAATTGGACGGTCTTTGGCTTTACCACGTGTTTGGGAGCTTTAACGGCCTTTGGCTTTGCCTTGACACTTTTCACCACCGCCTTTGCTGCATCATCCGCACCACGGAACATGGCAAATATATTACAGGACGAGGTGGACAGTAACAGTCCAAATAGAAGCAGAATTAGTTTAAATTTTCTCATGACGGGTTGGTTTTAGGTCCAGAATTGGACATTTAACTGTTATCAAGAACGATGCCAATTTTTTAGATCTAGCTTGCCATCCCAACCTGGGGCCTCCTCCACAACAGATTTATAACCAATACGTTGTCCCTATTTGGTTTTTTAAACCAAGGGAAGAACTACCCAGGTCAACAGGAAAAAACCATACTACAGGAGTAGAAATTTTGTGCGATTTCAAGACAAATTCCAAGCTTGTACATGTGCAAGTTTTAAGGCCCCTAAAAACACCCTGCAATTCAACGAAAACCGTACAACACTTTCCCAAAAACTACGTTATACGTAAGAATCTTAATACACCCAATGAAACCTACTTTGTACGTAATGCTTTTGGCATTGCTCTTTAGTGCCTGTGGCCCGGTAAAAAACCTGCAAAAGGTGGAGTCCAAAATTCCATGTCTGGGCGCCGTGGGCAAGGATAGATCAACGCTGTTCAAAAAAGAGTTCCGAAAGGTGGGTGAGCCCGTTTTGGGCACCTCCATTGGCGTAACCCTTAATTCCTACGCCTTTGATAAAACAAGCTATAACAAATACATTTCCCACACCAAAAACCAGGGTAAACAGCCCCTTATAACCTATTCAGATTCCTTGGAGGTACTGCCACGGTACTACACCATGACCATTACCGATCTGGTGGGGCTAAGGTCGCAGTTCAACGGAGCGGACAATAGCACCCTAAAAAGCTATATGGTAGAGGATGGGGAGCTTGGGCTTTTGCACAGCATTTCGTTTGTGGCCCAGCCGTATATCCAAGAAACCCTGGGCAGGGCCAAACATCTTTACATCAGGGACCAAAGGGGCAACCTTACTTTGGAGGCCCAAGGTGGTAAAAGCAGCACCGTAGTGGACATGTCCGCCCTTGAGGTTTTCAACTTTGGTACCGCCAGCATCTGTTGGACCAAAAACAAAATGGGCAAGCACCAAGTGGCCACCTTTTTGGTGGACGGTAGAACATGCCCCGGCCACACCGAAAAAGACCCCCATAAACTTGACGAGGTGAAGGCTTATCTAAAATTTTAAACAATGCGCAGAACCATACTCTTTTTAGCGGCACTTGCCCAGATCGCCTCCGGTTGTGAGGACATTCTGGAAGTTCCTGATATTTCGGCCCAATCCGTACCCATTCTGGCACCCCAAGATGGCAGCGTGCTCACCACCAATGCCGTGGGCCTTAACTGGGACACCATTGAGGACGCCACGGGCTACCGCATACAATTGGCCACGCCCAACTTTGAAAATGCAGCCCAATTGGTATTGGACAGTTTGGTGGAACTGGACACCTTGGACAGGGTAAACACCCGCATAGACCAAAAC
>JBCCUY010000410.1:0-2926 GCA_039196145.1 Bacteroidota bacterium | reverse complement strand
GTTGAATTTGGTCACCCGGCCAGCAACTCCTTTGTGTCAGAATTACTGCAGCGATTGTCCGATAAGCTGGCCAAGCTCTCATCAAATGAAGAAGTTTCTCTAATTGTTTTAAAATCGGAAGGAGAAAGGGCATTTTGCGCAGGTGCTTCTTTTGATGAATTGGTCTCCATTTCCAATTTAGAAGAGGGAAAGGCCTTTTTCAGCGGTTTTGCGAATGTTATCAATGCCATGAGAAAATGCACCCAGCCCATTGTTGGACGTATTCAAGGAAAAGCGGTTGGTGGCGGGGTCGGATTGGCCTCCGCCTGCGACTATGTGTTCGCTACCGAAGCTGCCTCCGTTAAGCTTTCAGAAATCTCCCTCGGAATCGCTCCTTTGGTCATAGCACCAGCAGTGGAACGAAAAGTGGGAAAGTCAGGGCTTGGCGAACTGTCCTTGGCGCCCACCGAATGGAAAAATGCATATTGGGGAAAGGAAAGAGGATTATACTCCAAGGTCTTTGGATCCATTGCAGAAATGGACAAAGAACTGGATTTTTATACCTTAAAACTGGCGTCTTTCAATAGGGAAGCGTTGGCACAAATGAAACGTGTACTTTGGGAAGGCACCGAACACTGGGATGATCTTTTACTTCAACGAGCAGAAGCCTCAGGCAGATTGGCCCTGTCCGAAAGCACAAAAAAGGCATTGGAAAAGTTTAAAAAATAGTTCTAAATGGATATTCTTTCTTTCTTAAACAGCGATATTGTTTTCCCCTTGGTGGCCTTACTGGTCATCGTTGTATACATCGTTACCAGGGTACGGAATCGCCGAAAGTTCAAACGTTAGCCAATGGCGACCAAAAAGCACACCATGTGGATATTGCTATACGGTACTTTTTTAACCTTAGGTCTGATTCTCGCCTATGTTGCCTATCAACACTATCAAAAAACCAAAAAATTACTTTTAGACGGGATAAGAACTACTGCCGTAGTGACCCAACTTGTTACCAACCATGACAGCGATGGCAATACCTATACTCCAATATTTGAATTTAAAGACCGCACCCATACCACCAGAACCTATAGAAGTCCCATAAGCTCTAGTCCTCCGGCGTATCGCGTAGGGGACAAAGTGAAGATCATTTATGACCGAAAAGATGCTGATAACGTCAAGACGGTAAACTTTTGGGGGCTCTACAGGGTGAGTGTTATTTTGTCCATGATCGCTGCTCCCCTGTTGATCATAGGCGGCAGTTATCTGCTATACGCTCTTCGATAAACCTTATTCAGAATAGTTATTGGTTATCTTTAACACCAAATGAAGGACCTCAAATTACAAGAAGGAAAGAAAGTCTACTTTGCCAGTGACAATCACCTGGGTGCACCAACCATCAAGGACAGTTTGCCCAGGGAAAAAAAGTTTGTGGCCTGGTTGGATTCCATTAAAGACGATGCAGCGGTAATTTTTTTAATGGGGGACCTCTTCGATTTTTGGTTTGAATATAAAACCGTGGTGCCCAAAGGATTTACCCGGACCCTTGGTAAGCTTGCGGAACTTTCCGATATGGGCATCCAAATCACCTATTTTGTAGGCAATCATGACCTCTGGATGAACGGTTATTTTGAGGAAGAACTGAACATTCCAGTTTTCCATAAGCCCCAGCAATACCAAATCAACAACACCACTTTTTTCATTGGTCATGGGGATGGATTGGGTCCTCACGACAAGGGTTTCAAACGAATGAAAAAGGTCTTTACCAATCCTTTGGCCAAATGGCTGTTTAGATGGCTGCATCCGGACCTGGGCGTTCGATTGGGGCAACACCTTTCCGTCAACAATAAAATCATTTCTGGTGATGCTGATGCCAAATTTTTGGGTGAGGATAAGGAATGGTTGGTGCTTTACGCGAAGCGAAAGCTTGAGACCCAACACTTTGACCACTTTATTTTTGGGCATCGCCATTTGCCTATGGAAATCAAGTTGAACGAAAAATCTACCTATACCAACCTCGGGGATTGGATTTCGTACTTCACCTATGCCGTTTTTGATGGTGAGCAATTGACTTTGGAAAAATATGAGGTATGATACGGTCCAAGGAAAACAGTGAACACTACCATTGGGGGCAACAATGTAGCGGATGGTACTTGGTAAAGTCGGAACAGCTAAGCGTTATTGAGGAAATGATGCCGCCGAATACGTCTGAAAAAAAGCACTTCCATGAACATTCGCAGCAGTTTTTCAGAATCCTAAAAGGCACTGCCACCTTTGAGCTTGAACATGAAACGGTGCAAGTCTCGGCAGGTCAAGGAATCCATATTCCGCCCAAAACAAAGCACCAAATCCGGAATGATCAAAAAGAGAATCTGGAATTTATCGTCATTTCGCAACCCACAACCCGAGGGGACCGAATTGAGGTCTTGTCCGAATAAATAGATGTTGGGATTTAGTCCTTGCCGTGCTCTTCCACCTCTTTGGATAAATCCAACCGTCTAAAACTTGGGGAGATAATTGCTGTTGCCCCTACCGTTAATAAGGTCATGCAACCTCCAAAAACCACCGCGGTGACCGTTCCCAATAATTTGGCGGCCACCCCACTTTCAAAAGCTCCCAGCTCGTTGGAAGACCCCACAAAAATGGAATTCACCGATGCCACACGCCCACGCATATTGTCCGGGGTTTTCAATTGCAAAATGGTTTGACGAATGATCATGGAAACCCCGTCTACGGCCCCACTGACAAACAGGGCAATTACGGAGAGCCAGAACAACTTTGAGATACCAAAAACGATGATACAAATCCCAAAAGCAAACACCGCCCACAATAACTTTTTACCCCCATTTTTATGGAGCGGGAATCGGGTAGAGCCCAACATGGTAATGGAAGCTCCCACAGCCGGAGCCGCCCTCAAAATCCCAAAACCTTCCGCGCCCACATGTAAAATATC
>JBCCUY010000409.1:0-2952 GCA_039196145.1 Bacteroidota bacterium | reverse complement strand
TAAATAAACCGTAATTTTTCATTTCATTGTGTTTTATGGGTTGATGCCTAAAAGTTCAATAACCTCTTCATAGGTCATTTTGGAATAGTCAGGTATATTTGATTTATCTGCGGTGGATGCTGGTTCAATGACCATATACCGGAACTGGGTTTCTGGCCCCAAGAATTCTTCATCGACCAAAGCGCGACCAAAGGACTGAACTTGGAGGAATAGACCATTACCGGATACCTTGCTTTGAATGGCCAGTCCAATACTACCATTTGCCACATCAAGCTCATAAAAAGGCAACAGGTCTATGGTGTTAAACGTGGGGACAAGTTGATACCTGCGATACACCAAAATGACGCTATTTTCCTTTTGAAATTCCGTTAAAATCAAATCAGGAATCCTTTGAAATTTGAAATTGGATAGGTCGGTATCCCAAGTATTGATTTCAAACCATCCAGATGAAATCACGGTCGAATTGGCATCAATTCCATCTATGCCATCGGTCCCATCATTGCCTACGGGACCCTGAATTCCTTGCTCCCCTTGGGGACCCTGTGGACCTTGTGGGCCTACAGCCCCATCTTCTGCTGAACAAGCCATTAAAAAAACAACTATTAATAACAGCGAAATCTTAATGAAATAGCTACATGTTTTCATACTGAAACGATTTTGTATTTGACTATAAGTACTGGTGGGGGAAGAATGATTTGGTTCATTTATAGCACTAGATGGCCTTCCAAATCCTGATTCAAACTTAATAGCCCGAAAATCAATTCAGTTCCTGATATGTAACAAAGTGTTTTGGATATGTAACCTGGGGGATAATTGTGAGCTTTTAGTCCAATTGACCGCCATTTATCCTGTTTGTGGACATTGGTCCATAGGCGTTTTTAGGAATCCATCGTTTCAGATGCTCTCTAAATCCGAAATGTCATGGTTGGACTAGGGATTTGTCCAATAATCCACAACGAACACCTTTTCCAAATAGGGTTGTAAACTTTCTCCGAATGCCTTGTGGGCAGGATGCGGGGCATAGATGGAGTCTCTATCCTTTTCAGATTCAAAAGTCAATAGATAGCAATGTGTAAATCCTTGATGGAAATCCTCTGGACTGTCGTTAAGTCCCCATTCAAAATCCTTAATCACAGGTATTTTATTCGGAAGATCATTAAAGGCCATGTTCAATTGATGCACATCTTCTTCACTGGCATCATCTTTAAACTTGAAAATGACCACATGCCTAAGCACTTTTTCTTTTTGAATCATTTCAGTCGTATCGTCTTGAATTGTCTCTTCCACTTTTTTTTCTTCTTGTCGTTTGCAGGAAACCAAAAGTCCAAGTACAAGTATAAAAAGAAGTAGTCTGTTGGGGTTAGCTTTTAGGAACATTGTTTTATTTTTTGCAGAAGGTAGTCATATTTTATTAGCCCGTCATCAATTTTTCTTTTATGGATTCAAAATAAAGGAATGCTATTATTGAAGATAAAACTTTGAAATATGGTCAACGAGTTCATGAACGTATACTCCGGACAAATTGGTCAGGATCACTATGGCCAAACCATCTTTTGGATAAATGCCTAAGGCCGCCCTTCCTCCACCAATGACAACTACCGCTGGATGCGACTCTCTCTTGGCCACAGGCCAGCCTAGACCATAGGCGTTCAAAAATCCTCCGAACTGACCATAAGCCCCATTATTGAGTCTAACAGGCTCCCACATGAGATCCAAACTTCTTTCATCTTTCAATAGTTTCCCCTTCTCTAAGGCCATAATCCATTTGGCCAGTTCCTTTGCCGAACTAAAAGCTCCCGCATCTGCACGCAACATGGAAGGAAATTCCTCATATACCTCTAGCAGCTTGTTGCCTTTTACATAATCGCCCTTATTCATATCGAAACGGTAAAAGGAGTATGTTGGGCTTTTGTTTTCTACTACATCATAGGAATTCCCGAATATTGTCCTAGGCATTCCAGCCACACGCAATTGGTTCTTTTCAACGAATTCCTCAAAGGAGCATTCTCCATATTTCTCAATCAACATTTGGATTAACAGGTAGTTGGTTGCGTTATAATTGAATTCGTCCCCAGCTTTAAATCGCAAAGGCATTTGACGTACCTTAACCCAGGCAGAATCCTGCCCTTTTCCACCAATAAGACCATCACTATCCGAGTCCTCAATATCAGGTAATCCTGAAGTATGGCTTAAAAGTTGTTTGACGGTTACGGTGCCCCAATTGTCAGGAAGACCTTCAAGGTGATTGGAAATTGGGTCATCGATATTGATATGTCCTGCTTCCATCAGTTGCATTACCGCCGTAGCTGCAAAAATCTTGGCAATGGAATTTATTGAAAAAAGTGTGCTATCGCTGGTTTTTATGGAAAAGGATACATTGGAGGTTCCAAGGTTTTCCAATAGAACAACTTTATTATCCTGAATTACGGCTACCTGAATTCCCGGGATACCTTGTTCTTTCATTTCCCCTTCCAAGAATTTAAGAACGTTATCGCCAGTATTCTGGGCCTTACTTGGAGTCAAGTAGACCACCAGACAAAATAAAAATAAAAGTTGATGTTTCATGATGGATTCCATTGGAGTTCAACTTTTGACGATTACAACGCCTGTTTGTTACAACAATACGCCTAGTTTGAAATCAGTCATGTTGTCAAGAGCAAACCAATAAGGGCAAAGTAAGAATTAGGGATGCAATTTTTTATTTGTTTTATACAAAGATATGATTCATGAGTGTTTCAATTTGGCCTATTGATTGATAACGAATCCTTTACAACATGTTTATATGGTCTTTATCGAATTTATTTCCAAATCAGGTGAATATCGATAATATTGAATGGATAAATGGACGCTATGCATTCTTATTTGTTTCCGGGTCAAGGGACACAATTTCCTGGCATGGGAAAAGACTTATTTGAAAAATCGGAGATCGCTAGAAATTACTTTGAACTTGCC
>JBCCUY010000408.1:0-2959 GCA_039196145.1 Bacteroidota bacterium | reverse complement strand
TTGCCCCCTATATGGTTTATCAATTACAGAAGTAGATAAAGCCATAAATTTAATCGGTTTAAGTCGCCAACCGCGACATCAATAAACCACTTCCAGTTCTGCCACCAAGGGCCGGTGATCGGATACCACCGGCTCTTCCAATAGGGCCAAGCTTTTCCTCTTGATCTTTACATTATCGGTATTCCGAAAAATAACATGGTCTATTTCGGCCCTGTCCCCATCCTGAAAGCTTAGATTATCCGTTCCTTTCTTTACAAATTCAAACCCATGCTCATAAAAATAGTTCATGGTAGGTGAATCGGGAGTGCAATTAAAGTCACCGGTTATAATCACGGCCTTGTCCATGGTATCCAAATATTGCAACAATGTTTTCGCCTGATTCAACCGACTGGTCACTCCCTCCGCAGTTCCAAGCCAATCAAAATGGACATTTACGAACGTAATGGTGCAGCCTTCGGCTATTTGCACTTCATGGATTATGGATGAACGGAGCTCATCTATCCCATCGGGCAGTTGTAATACTTTGGTAGAGATCAACGGTTTTGCCGTTAAGGTGGCCATGCCGTACTCACCTCCTTGAAAGTCCATAAACCGGCCAAATGTTCCTTTCATGTTCACTTCCTGGGCCAGATAATTAATTTGCCCAACGCTATCGGAGCGCGAACAATGATTATCAATTTCCTGCAATCCGCATAGATCCGGTGCCTGTGCCTTTATTATCTCCGCAGCACGCGATAGGTCCAGCACATTGTCCATTCCCACTCCGTGCCTTATGTTATACGACATAATTTTTAAGTTGGCGGTTTGGTTACGTTCGCATGCGCAAAAAATGAATACGCTGAGGCACAATAATGCTAGCATTGAATTTTTCATGGTCTATTTTGGTTTATCGGTTATTGGTTATTGGTTTTTAACTACCTCGGCTATGATTTCGTTGCGTGGTTTAGCAATTAACTTTGCTAGCCTGTAGGTAGGCAGGTGGATTATAGGCATTGTTGTAAAACGTTTTTTATTGCTCACCATTTCCCTTTTTAAGTTGCCATAACATACTTGCTCCGACGAAAAGATATATTGCAATCCATAAAATTGAATCAAAGTTAATATCCATAAATCCGAATAATAGCATTCCAAGAATTCCAATTCCACTTATTAAATAAATCGGTGCGATATATTTCCAAATGTCTTTGTTGTAAATCCAATGTTCAATTTTTCCGCCTGTGTAGTGTCCAGGGTCGTACATTTTGTCATTCCATTCATTATGCCCTGTTAAATACCCTTCAGATTCGAGGTCTAAATCAGATTCAACAATTTTTAATTTTTCGATTAATGTAATTGCCTTTTGCAAATCATTTTCAGTTACCAAAACTTGGAAAGGAAGTTCTTCGTGTGGTTCGTCTTTCATAACCGAATTCAGTCCGTTTTCTCTCAATTTTTGAGAAACAAACAAAGCATTTGAACCAAATTTGTAGGATGAAGCTATTACCATTTCTAATGTTGCACAACGTCTGTATAAAGATACCTCATTTAAAAAACCACAAGACACACTTGAACTGAGCCTGCCAAAGTGATCTAGCGGGAGCCATAGAAATGCATTTATTCCTATTTTGGCCTATATGAAAAACCACTTTGTCCTTCTTGCTCTTTTTTCTGGTATGGCAATGTGTACTGCCCAATCCGATGTTGTAGTATTAAATGATTCGGAAACCTATAAAAATCTAAAGGGTATACTCGCCTCCATGGCAAAATCTGCCACTCCTGCTGACCTTTCTTTGTCCGAAATTGCCCAAGTCAACGCTCTAATGGAAGAAAGTATCCGGAATTATAACAGGGCGCTAAAAGAAGGAACAAAAAGAAAACAATCAAAAATGTATCGGATAATGGCATTAAAAAAATATAAACTTCAGATGGTGCCTTATATAAACGAAAAAGGGGAAAAAGAAATCTGAATCAACGGATTCTGCGATGATATGGGAGCCAACTGGCGTAAAGAGATTGTTTTTGTTTTTGATGGGGGCAATTGCTTCTTTTCTTTACGGTTGAACCTTGAAAAACAGGAATGTATTGCCATTGGGGTAAATGGCTATTCTTGAGCTCTTTGTTACCGCTAGTTTCCAACAGGTGGTCTTGATATACGATTTCTAAAACTCAAAAAGCTACAGTTTTCAAATCTGTTCAATCCTTTGGTAGATTTCTTTTTTAGAGTTTTCAAATATTTCTCCACCAAATTCTTCATTATCCAATGAGATTATAGAAACGTCTTTTATGCCCATAATACCAAAAACGAATTTCAAATAGGTGGTTTGGAAATTCATATGTTCGTTTTTCTCGTTTTCGCCATAACCTGTGTCACCACGACTTGAGAGAATGAACATTTTTTTGTTTTCAAGAATTCCAACATAATCCCCATCAGGTTTTCCAGAGCGAAATTTCCAAGTTTCGTTAATTCTCATAAGTTGGTCTATATAGGATTTTAGTCCGCTCGGAATTGACCAATTGTACATTGGCGTTCCCAAAACATAAACAGTATGTTCCTTGAATTCTTTAACTAATTCATTGCTGAACGCAACGCCTGACTGGTTTTCTTCCGTTCTGTTTTCTGGTTTCACAAATGCACTGGCAATCCATTCTTCATTAATTGCAGGGATTTGTTCTAATCCAACTTCTCGATAGGTGAAAATATCGTTTGGATTTTTAGCTTTCCAATTTTCCTTAAAAAGTTGTGTCAGTTTTCGGCTGTGCGATTTTTCATTTCTTACACTGGCGTTGATAATCAGTACTTTGTTCATTTTGTACAATTTTTGAATGATGAGCAAAGTTCCGCATAGGGAAAGTGAAAAAAATTGATGTAGTTTAAGACGCTTCTATTTTTTTTCGGATTCTGCTCAAAAATTCGGCAGTGATCCCCAAATACGAAGCAATAAGATAGTTTGGTACTTTTTCGGCAATTTTTGGGTAGTTT
>JBCCUY010000407.1:0-2966 GCA_039196145.1 Bacteroidota bacterium | reverse complement strand
TCTGCCCATACTGCTTTTGTTGCTAGCAGTATCTGGATATGCTCAAAATAAAGTTGCAGATGTCAAGGTTCAAGGAAATAAGCGGACCAAAACAGCATTCCTTAAGAAAATAGTGGATTTAAAAGCTGGTATGGAGTTGGATTCCACACTGCTGGAACAGGATGTTTACAGACTCAAACGCCTACCATCCGTATCGCATGCGTACTATCAGGTTTTTCCAGCACTTGAGGAGAACACCTTTAATGTGTTTTACGGTATTGAGGAGAATTTTACCCTCATTCCCTTTGCCAATGTATACACCTCTAACAATGATGAGTTCGCTTTTCGGATAGGGTTGCAGGAGTTCAATCTATTGGGAAACAATATTACCCTAGGCGGGTTTTACCAGAGAGATATCTTTAATTCGTATGGGGTGCATTTAAGGGCTCCCTACCTTTTCGGGGATAAACTGGGATTGGCTCTAAGCTATCAAGATTTAACAACGCAGGAACCTGTTTTTTTGGACACGGGTACGGCGGACTACAAATACAACAATGAATCCTTTGAGGTGCTTGGGCTGTATGAAATCAATTTTAAACATCGACTGGAGTTGGGCATCAATTTCTTTACCGAGGATTACCAATATCTTTTTGGGGAAACTGATCCTTCGGTTCCACAAGCTTTGCGGGTCAACAAATACCTTCTAAAAGGTATCTACAATTACGACAATATTGAGTACTATTATCAATATCTGTCGGGGTTCAAGAGCACGCTTAATCTGCAGTATGTGCATAGTACAAGCGGGATGTTACCGGAATTTGTCATTGGCTTTAACGATTTTGCTTATTTCCAGCGCGTGGGCTCCAGAGGAAACTGGGCGAATAGATTACGCTTGGGACTTTCCAGTAATTTGGATACCCCATTTGCACCCTTTGCTGTAGATAATAATCTGAATATTAGGGGTGTGGGGAACACCATTGATCGCGGAACGGCGGCTATTGTGCTGAATACTGAATATCGACATACGCTTGTGGACAAGGATTGGTTTGTTTTGCAAAGTAATGTTTTTGTGGACGGGGGGAGTTGGAGGAATCCAGGAGGGGATTTTAGCGATTTCGGGGATGAGCAAAACATCAGAATCTATCCCGGTGTGGGGATACGGTTCATCCATAAACGGATTTTCAATGCCATTTTCAGGATTGACTATGGCCACGGCATAACCAAAAGTGCTGCTAGAGGTGTGGTTTTTGGAATAGGCCAATACTTTTGAAAATTTGACCCATATTTTCTGACTTTGTCTTTTGTCTTTGACCACTTTTTAAGATATTTGTGTTGCATCCCTGCAACCTTTATTTTATGAAATGCTTAGCTATACTTCTTTTGTGCTTGGGTGCAAATACCTTATGTTTTGCCCAAGATGATTACTATTTGGTAAAGGCGGAACGGGGAGACGGGATTTTTTCCATTCTACGTAAACAGGGCTTGGATCCTGTAAAACACTACGAAGCTTTTATTGCCCTTAATGAAAAAGACATCAAAAATGGTAGTCTATTGCATATAGGTAGGGAATATAAAATTCCAAATGCAGCCGATTCGTATAAGAAAAAGGGGGTTCTACTATCAACGGATGAAGGTGGGGAAGAGCCCATTTTCAACATCGAATTGGGGAAAATGTCGCATAAAGGCAAGGCATTAAAAAATGCTGTTTACTACATAATTACAGAAGACAGTCTGCAGAACAAGAACCAGTTTGTAGATGAAATGGCAAAGAATCTTGCAGCTAAATTGCTGGAACAGGGAGCCACTGTATATATCATGGATGATGAGTCAAAAGCCATTGCCGATGACGCTAACCTGAGGAAGGTGGACCAATTGGGGAACTATATCCAAATTATTAATAAAAGATATTTGCAAAATCACGGAAAGTACCAAAGGCTGCTGGTTATACAGGCTAATGGTCTGGTTACCAAAGGTTCATTGGAGGTTTCTGTGTTTCACCATGAAAAGAGTGAGCAGAGCCTGCGTTTTGCTGAAAACTTGCAGAAAGTGTTCAGGCAGCACAGCATTTCCAATCGTTCTTCTAACGATATTAAAATTTTTGAGGACAAGAACACGCTTTTCCTGGCCAAAAATAGCCTTCCAGCTGTAAGTCTTATTTCTATTGCCGAGGTCAAAACAACAGGCGTTAAGCAGGGCATCCCTGTTCGTTCCGATAAGCGCAAGTTTGCCAATTGGATTACAAATGGCATCCTAAAGGATTATGCCGAAATCCAGTTTGAAAACTAGGTCCTAAAAAATTAGGCCAAAATATTTCGTTGGTAATACTGATACAGCTCTTCGGGTTTTGCTCCCATATAGTTCTTTAAATGGATCATGGCAAAGTGAAACTGTACTCTGATCCATCCCTTTTCCCTGTATTTACGGGCTGAGGTAAGCACTGCATCCGGTAGGATCTTAAAAGCTGTCTCCTGGTATAAACGGGTAATAAATTCGGTATCCTCATAGATGAGATAATCCTCATCAAAACCTTTGGTCTTTTCAAAAAGGCCCCGCTTTATGAACAAGGATTGGTCACCACCCCGGCAAAGTGCATGGTTCAAACGCGATAAATAGGCAAAGAAACGTAGGATGGGATTCTTTGTATCAAACTCCATTCTAAAACAACCGGTCTCAAATCCGTCCTGGACCGCGCTTAGAATTTGAAGGTCAAAGTTTTTCGGTGTCAAGGTGTCCGCATGCAAAAAATAGAGGATGTCCCCGGTAGCGTGTTTGGCGCCCAAATTCAACTGTTTGGCCCTTCCGCGTTTGGAGTGTAATAGTATTGCGCCATGGTTTTTGGCTATGGCCGCTGTGCCGTCAGTACTTCCACCATCTACGCAGATTACTTCTTTTATTTTTTCTGAAGTGCTTGTCTTTTTGAGATTATTGAGCACTGACCCAAGAATTTTTTCTTCATTGAGAACGGGAATAATGACGCTTATGGTATG
>JBCCUY010000406.1:0-2972 GCA_039196145.1 Bacteroidota bacterium | reverse complement strand
CCAAGGATGTAGTACTTTATGGCTTTGGTCGCATTGGAAGATTGGTGGCCAGAGAACTCGTGGCCAAAACAGGACGGGGCAGTCAATTGCGATTGCGAGCCGTGGTGGTGCGAGGGGAAATCAGCGGAGAGATTTTGGAAAAGAGAGCCGCTCTCCTCAAAACCGATTCCGTTCATGGCCAATTCATGGGTACTGTTGATGTGGACGCGGAAAATGGGGCATTAGTTGTTAATGGAACCACGGTGAAGTTCATCAGTGCAGACAAACCAGAATCCATCGACTACACCAAATATGGAATTTTCAATGCCCTAATTATAGACAATACCGGTGCTTTTAGGGATAAAAAGGCACTTTCAAGACATTTAGAGGCAAAAGGGGCCGGTCGTGTTCTACTAACAGCTCCTGGAAAGGAAGTTCCAAATATTGTTCACGGGGTCAACCATTCCGAATTTGACCCGGACAAGACCAAGATTTTCTCAGCAGCGTCCTGTACCACCAATGCCATTACTCCCATATTAAAGGTTGTAGAGGACTCATTGGGCATAAAAAAAGGGCATTTGGAGACCATTCATGCCTACACCAATGACCAGAACCTAGTGGACAATATGCACAAGAAGTATAGGAGAGGCCGAGCTGCAGCCCTTAATATGGTTATTACCGAGACTGGGGCTGGAGCTGCCGTAGCAAAGGCTTTACCGGCACTAAAGGGCAAGTTGACATCGAACGCCATACGCGTTCCCGTGCCCAATGGTTCCTTGGCCATTCTCAACCTTGAGGTGAAAAACAAGACGACCAAGGATAGCCTTAATACCATACTTAAGAAATATGCCCTGGAAGGTGATTTGGTGGAACAGATTAAATATTCTTTGAGCAATGAACTGGTCTCGTCTGATATTGTAGGAGCTTCGGCCCCTTCGATATATGACAGTAAGGCCACTTTGGTTTCAGCGGATGGAAAAGGTGTTGTACTCTACATTTGGTATGATAACGAATACGGGTATTCGCACCAGGTCATCCGACTGGCCAAATACATTGCCAAAGTGAGAAGATATACCTATTATTAAAATTTTCTTTGTCGAATAGGGCAGCCAGACTGGATTTTCTTTTGATTTTTGGTTTATTGGTGTAATTTCGCCTTACCCTTAATCTAAATTTAAAGAACATTGACCATGAAAATTATACGAGTTTTTATCACTCTTATCGTATTGACCCCATTATTTACGCTAAACGCCCAGGACAATGCACAAGCAGAGTCCGACCAAACCTTGGTGGGCCAGTTTCAGCAATTGGAGAAAAAATCCGGAAATTATAGAGCAAACGGTATTCGCTACGAGGTAATCCGTCTTACGGATTTAAACCGAATTAAGGGTAATATTTTTGATTCCATTAATACTGCAAATTCATCCATAAAGGATTTGACGGCCACCATTACCAGCAACAAAGCGGAAATTGAGGGCTTGAACACCAAATTGCAGGAAACCACCAACAATCTCAAAACCGTGACCAATGAAAAGGATAGCATGTCCTTTTTTGGGGCCTTGGTCAGTAAAGGTACCTATAAGCTCATCTTATGGTCCATTATATTGGGATTGCTGCTTTTTCTTTTGCTGTTCATTTATAAATTCCGAAATAGCAACGTATTGACCAATCAGGCCAAAACGGCCTTGGCCGATGTTGAAAAAGAGTTTGAAGAGCACCGACGTAGGGCACTGGAACGGGAACAAAAGATCAGTCGACAGTTGCAAGACGAATTGAATAAGAATAAAAAATAAAGTAAGCTCCCTCGTCAGGGAGCTTTTAGTTTTCGCTCATGATAAAACAAGTCACATCAAAAGATTTGGATTTAATCGCTCCCTTGTTTGATGCATACCGGGTGTTTTATGGGCAAAATTCGGACTTGAACGCGGCCAAGGAGTTTTTAAAGGAACGTTTTAACAAACAGGAAAACATTGTTTTTCTGGCAATGAAAGGTGGTCAGCCGGTAGGATTCACACAATTGTACACCACATTTTCCTCGGTCTCCATGAAAGCCTTTTACATTCTGAACGATTTGTTTGTAGTTCCCGAATACCGGGGAAAGGGAATTGGTGAAGCCCTTTTGAAACATGCCCAAGTTTTTTGTAGCTCAAAGCAATTCAAGGGTCTGGCCCTGGAAACGGCCACGGATAATCCGGCACAACGGCTTTATGAGCGATTGGGTTGGAAACAAGATCTGGAATACTTGCACTATTTTTGGAAGAACTCAGAATAAACCCATTGCATTGTTGTAACCAGTTTTGAAATTATGCGGATAGATATCATTACGGTCTTGCCCGAACTCCTAAAAAGTCCTTTTGAAGCTTCCATTCTTAAAAGAGCGAAGGAGAAAGGTCTTGTGGAGGTTTATTTTCACAATCTCCGGGAGTATACCACTGGCAATTACAAGCAAGTGGACGACTATCAGTTTGGCGGTGGGGCCGGAATGGTCCTTATGGTGGAGCCCATAGACAAATGCATATCCAAGCTGCAGGCAGAATGTGATTACGACGAAGTTATTTATATGACCCCGGATGGGGATACCCTGAATCAAGGTATTGCCAACGAAGTCTCGCTTAAAAAGAATCTGATCATCCTTTGCGGACATTATAAAGGTGTAGATCAAAGGGTAAGGGATATGTTCGTTACCCGTGAAATTTCCATTGGGGATTATGTGCTCTCTGGAGGGGAATTGGCCGCTGCCGTGCTTTGCGACTCAATAATCCGTTTGTTGCCCGGGGTACTGAACGATGAGACTTCTGCGCTAACAGATACTTTCCAGGATAACTTATTGGCGCCGCCGGTGTATACCAGGCCTTCCAATTATAAAGGAGTGGAAGTACCTGATATTTTATTAAGTGGAGACTTTCCTAAAATTGAAAAATGGCGAGAAGAACAGGCCATGGAAAGAACCGCGAAAAAAAGACCTGATTTATTAGAATAATATTATGGACGAT
>JBCCUY010000405.1:0-2974 GCA_039196145.1 Bacteroidota bacterium | reverse complement strand
TTTTCATTTCTTTCTTTTTTGTTGGTTAAACCATGAATATAAGGAGTCGTTGGTATACGCCCTGCTCCAAGAGTTGTGACCTACACCCTTGTATCTGGTGTAGCGCACATCGTAATTCATTTCTTTGAGCTTACCAACCATTTTGTCCGACTCAGACACAGAAATCACCTCGTCTTGATCACCATGGAACACCCAGATAGGCATCTGCTTGTCAATCCAATGGGCATACGGCAAGGGAGCCATTCCACAAACCACGGCCATAGCGGCGAATTTTTTGGGGTATTGGGTGGCAAGTTCCCAAGAGGCGCTTCCACCTCTGCTCAAACCGGTGAGGTAAATCCTGGATTTGTCAATTCTATTTTCTGTCACGACCGAATCCAATAATAGGATAACAGCTTTGGTATCCCACCATTTTCTTTTGTGTGGATTCTGTGGCGCTAGCACCAAAAATGGAAACTGCTTACCTTCCACTAGCATTTTTGGAGGCCCGTTTTTCTTTATTTCCGATAGGTCTCCCCCAGCCTCTCCGCCCCCATGCAAGAAGAGTAACAGGCCAAATGATTTGTTGGGGCTGGATTCGTAATCTTTGGGATAATATAGATAGTACCTTAGATTTTCCTTGGAAACCGTTTCTATTTCATCCTCTATTAAATGGGACTGGGCCGCGCAGGATTGCATTAACCACATTCCAATGAACGCTACCAACAAATTCCGAAATTGAGGTTTTCGCATGCTCCAAGTTACAAAAGTTTATCGGCGATTTCCTTCCATGAATTGGCACGCTCAAAACCATTGGTATTTACGTTGTGGGGTGAAGTAAACAAAATGGAGCGTCCTTCAAAGTTTTCCAAGTTATAGGTTCTGTCGTCAATCAAAATATCACCCTTAAGGATGTATTTATGCCCACATAGTATTCTTCGTTGCCAAGGAATAAAAGGAAAAAATTCATCCAACCATTCCGATTTTTCCTTCAGGGAATTGGGAAACTGCATGGCTGCGGAAGCTATATAGAGCTCATACTTTTTGTTAAGTTCTTCCATGATTTCCTGGCTGTCCTTTATAACTTTTAAGTCTCTAAAAAAACCCGGTTGCCATGCATGGTCTTTCATAAATGAGGCATGTTCAGGAGGTACGGCCTCCCAAGCCTCCTTACCGTTATATTCCTCATGGTCCAATCGTATTCCATATTCCTCATAATACAAATCCAAATGGGCCGCATAGGTGTCGGCGACCACCTCATCCATGTCAACAAACAGTGTCATACGCAAAATTTAAAGCCCGAAGGAATGAAAAAACACAGCATCTTCAAAACCCGAACGGAAATATAATAGTTAATTAAGCTATTGGTAAGCCCTGTGGTTTTTATCTACTTTTCTGGTGGAGTCCCGCTCAATTAAACTGGTTTTGACCAATTTCGTGGTATAGGGCATATCGCCTTCATAAGCGAGTCTGTCCATAAGGATATTGGCTGCCAACTCACCTATATATTTCCCATGTTGACTTACCATGGTCAGTGCCGGAGATACGTATTTTGATAAGCGTCCGTTGGTAAATCCCACCAAAGAAATCTGATCAGGTACATCAACGCCTTTCATTTTTAGAATATTCAAGGTGTCCACAGCAGTCATTTCGTCCAATGCAATTACTGCATCCACCGTAACCGAATCCAACAACAAGGAAATCAAAATTTCCAAGTCGTCCGCCCTACCAACTTTTACAACCATCTTGTCATCATAGTCCAATCCCATTTCATGTAATGCTTTGCGATACCCTTCTACTCTAAGTTTCCCAACGCTTGAATTAAATATGGATGATACGATAGCTATGTTCCTGCACCCAGTCTGAAGCAGGTATTTTGTGGTCTTATAACCTGCCTCGAAATCATCCACCACAATTTTATCACAATCCACTTGGTCCGTCACTCTGTCGAACATAACCATTGGAATCTGGTTCTCCATAACATCCAAAATATGCTGTATATCGCCTTTAGCCTGTGTTTGCTCTGCTAAAGACATGATAATTCCATCCACGGTGCCGGCACCAAGGAGTTTCATTGTCTGTTGTTCTTTGATATAGGATTCATCCGAAACACAGCTAATGACCGTGTAACCCCTAGAGTTAGCGGTTTTTTCAATACCATAGAAAACTTGGGTGAAGAAATAATTGAGAATATTGGGAACAATCACCCCAATGGTATTGGTACTTTTCTTAAGAAGGCTAAGTGCTATGCGATTGGGACGGTAATGGTGTGCCTTGGCATACTGACTGATTTTCAACTTAACATCCCTGCTAATTTCATGACTATCATTGATGGCCTTGGACACCGTGGAAATGGACACCCCAAAATGGTCCGCTATGTCTTTTAAGGTGATTTTTTTCATTCGCTTTTAATTTTCCCCGAAATACCTATCCAACGAAGTACGCTAAAATCGAAACAACAACAACAATCAAAAGTATGGAAAGTACAATGTCTATCGTGGTCACGCTATCCTTGTTGCGTTTGCGGTCCTCCACGGTCAAGGTACCAAAAGAAAGTCCGGATATTGCAGCATAATCCGGAGGGTTGGTCGCCAGGCTTACCGCGATGCACAGCATCAAAGAGAATAAAAACATGAATATTGCCATATGGGCAAAATTAATAGTGGCAAAGGCCAATAATAGTCCAGTTAATTCGACTTGATAGATTTCAGCTAAAATGCGTAGGGCAGCCATCACAAGTCCTGCAAAAAGCGTAACAATGGCCGCCTTTGAATTTACCCTTTTCCAAATGATGCCCAACAAGAACACAGCCGTAATGGGCGGCGCTATATAGGACTGGACACTTTGTAAATATTGATACAATACCCCCCCACCAATTTTATCCATAATGGGAATCCAAATGATTCCCAAAACAACTACTATTGAGGTAGCTATCTTACCAATGCGCAATAGATTACGCTCTTCCGTAAAAGGCTTTAATTTTTTATAAATATCG
>JBCCUY010000404.1:0-2977 GCA_039196145.1 Bacteroidota bacterium | reverse complement strand
CCCTGTGAAATGAATTTCTGATCGGGGGGTCCTCAATGATGGTAAAACCCTCCTCGCAGCTATTGGCTAAAAACGAATTGACGTCATCGTTGTCATGGACCCTCTGATCTAATAGCGTGTAAGTGGGTGTGGTTATAAGCGGATTCTCCACACTTATAATTTTAATCTGATATTCTTCAGGTTTATTAAAGTCGGTTTCTGTCCTAATTGATGAATCCCAAAAGAATCCCTGAAAAAGGAGTTTTGTTTTGTCCGTTTCACTACAGGGCACTATTTTTTGAAAATTCAGCACATCTATTTTTGGCTTCGGATTAAATAGATTAATGGTACCAAAACTACCGTTATAATAGTCATTGAATCGAAGTGTTAAAGTTGCTTCCAACCTTTCTTCATAGACGAACGGATCAAACAAGTTGGGCAATTCAGCCGAAGGCGTAATTAGTAGGGAATCCTTAGAGATAATGGTAACTTCCGTAGGAATACTGTCGTTTTCACTTTTGAAAAATGTAACAATACCATCTTTTACCTCGTTGTAGTTATCATCACCAAATATGTTGGTAACCAAGATGCTATTGGGATTTTCTTCCCGTATAAACGTGTAATTAAAAGGGAGTGTTCTAAATTGTATTTCTTCGCCTTCCCTTACAAAATTATTTACCTTGAATACGGGCTTTACCAGATAAGCAATGCCACGATCAAGATTGTTGATTTCCACCACCTTTTGATTTTCAATGGGGGTTTCTAGAATATTCCAGTCTTCATCGGTAACCTTCTTGTACCAAATTTCTGTGGCCAAATCCCCTCCATTTGTCGTAAGATTTGAATAGGTATATTGAAGCTCTATTGAAGTAGAGGTGATTTCACCAATACCGGAAGCCAATCCTTCCAGGTCTATTTTAGCCTCAATGGGCATGGTATCTGTACTGTTTTTGCTACAACTAAGGGATAGGACGGTAAATATTACTAAAATAGTTCTCATTGTGCGCTGTTAAGTGTCCTGCCAAAGAATACAGGACGTTTTCCCAAACCCGGTTTAACTTACTAGGTTCGCAGTTTTAGCCCCAACTCATCCAACTGCTCTTGGTCAATAGGGGAAGGAGCATCGATCATTACGTCCCTACCACTGTTGTTTTTGGGAAAGGCAATAAAATCCCGGATGGTTTCCTGTCCGCCTAAAATTGCAACCAAACGATCCAGACCAAAGGCTATACCGCCATGAGGAGGAGCGCCATATTGGAACGCATCCATCAAAAATCCAAATTGGGCGTGCGCCTCTTCTGGAGTAAAGCCCAAATGTCGGAACATGGTGGCTTGGACATCCTTGTCGTGGATACGGATGGATCCACCGCCAATTTCATTACCGTTCAAGACCAAATCATAGGCATTGGCCTTTACAGCTCCAGGATCCGTTTCCAATAATTCCAATTGACCTGGTTTTGGCGAGGTAAACGGATGGTGCATGGCATGATAGCGACCTGTTTCCTCGTCCAGTTCCAACAAAGGGAAATCGGTTACCCAAAGCGGGGCAAATTCGTTGGACTTTCTAAGCCCCAAACGCTCTGCCATTTCCATGCGCAATGCACTTAGCTGGGCCCGGGTCTCATCGGTGCGGCCAGACAGTATACAGATTAGGTCACCGACCTTGGCCCCAACGACTTTCGCCCAATTGGCTAGGTCATCTTGGTCGTAAAACTTATCTACCGATGATTTAAAGGTACCATCCTCATTGCATTTTACGTAAACCATTCCCTTTGCACCGATTTGGGGGCGTTTTACCCAATCTATCAATTTATCGATTTCCTTTCGAGTATATTCGGCACCATTCGGAACGGCAATACCACCTACAAATTCGGCCGAATTGAATACGTTGAAATGCCTATGTTGGGCGACTTCATTTAATTTACCCAGTTCCATGCCGAAACGGATATCCGGTTTATCGTTTCCAAAGCGCCTCATGGCTTCGTCAAAAGTCATTCTGGGAAAAGCATCTATTTCAACTCCGTTAATTTCCGCCAACAAATGTCGCGTAAGGCCCTCAAAGGTATTCAGGATATCTTCCTGTTCCACAAAGGCCATCTCACAGTCTATCTGGGTAAATTCGGGTTGTCTGTCCGCTCGCAAATCCTCGTCCCGAAAACATTTGACAATCTGAAAGTATTTGTCCATTCCCCCTACCATCAACAGTTGTTTAAAGGTCTGCGGCGACTGGGGCAAGGCATAGAACTGTCCTTCGTTCATTCGGCTGGGTACCACAAAGTCTCGGGCACCTTCAGGTGTGGATTTGATTAAATACGGTGTTTCCACCTCAATAAAACCTTTCTCCGAGAGATATTTGCGTACCTCTATAGCTACCTTACTACGAAAAATAAGATTGTCTTTGACCTGGTTTCTGCGAATGTCCAAATAACGATATTTCATTCTTAGATCCTCACCGCCATCAGTGTCATTTTCAATAGTAAATGGAGGTGTTTTGGACGCATTGAGAATGGTAAGTTCATTCACCAAAAGCTCTATATCTCCGGTAGGAAGGTTGGGATTCTTGGATGTTCTTTCAATAACCTTTCCTTTAGCCTGGATTACAAACTCCCTGCCTAAATTCCTAGCCTTTTCCAATAAATCCATGGAAGTACGTTCTTCATCAAAGAGCAATTGGGTAATACCATAGCGATCTCGTAAATCTACCCAGACTACAAAACCTTTATCCCTGGTCTTCTGAACCCAACCGGTAAGCGTAACCAAAGCATTGCTATGGGACTCCCTTAATTCACCGCAGGTATGACTCCTGTACATAATATATGTGGTTTAGGAAGGCAAAGTTAAGAAGTATCCCTATTTAAAGAACATGCATATTCCTGGAATATTTCTTGCTGCCCACAGTTTTCCGATTCGCACTGTAAGAACAAAAGAAGGTTCAAACAAAAGGTGAGAAATTCGGGATAAAATCGCATGCGCACTAAAGGGGCTGCTAGACAAAAAT
>JBCCUY010000403.1:0-3000 GCA_039196145.1 Bacteroidota bacterium | reverse complement strand
GCAACAATATAGGGTTACGCCCTATACCATCTTGCAGTCAAATAAGGAAATAAAAACGGCTGCCGACATCAAGGCAAACACCATATTGATAATACCATTGGATGGTTCTGTGGTAACTACAGAAACCAAACCGAAGGAAAATGACCCCAAGGAGCAAATAAAACCTATTAGTTTTTCAAGACATCGTGTTCGAAAGAGAGAAACACTTTTTGGACTTACCCAGCGGTATGACATAACCGAGGAACAGCTCAAAAAATACAATAGGAAATTATACGCCGAGCCTTTGAAGAAGGGAATGGTGCTGCAAATTCCCAAGTTTCCGGAACTTACCGAGGAAGAAGAGAGGGCATTGGATTTTGAAACTTATTTGGTCCAGCCAAAGGAAACTCGTTGGAGTATTGCCCATAAATACGGAATAACGGTAGATAGTTTGATTGCACTTAACCCCGATTTGGACAAAGGTTCAAGTCATTTGGCGATAGGGCAAGAATTAAAGTTGCCAAGACCCAAGGGCGATAGTTTGGAGGATCAACAGGTAGATTTATTCACCTCGTTCACTGTGCCTGCAAAACAAACGCTTTATAGCTTGGGAAGGGAATATGGCATTCCATCCGATTCCATTGTGAAATTGAACCCTGAAATTATGAAGCAAGGCGGGTTGAAGGAAGGAATGGTGTTGCGGTTGCCAAAGAAAAGAGATACTTCCGGTGATGTGAACACGGAAAATTTCATTTTTTACGAGGTCAAACCAAAACAGAACATCTTTAGACTGACTCAGAACCTTAATGTGACACGGCAAGAACTTTTTGATCTAAACCCGGAACTTGAGAATGGCCTTAAGGCGGGAATGGTGTTGAAATTACCCAAAGATAAATCCGAAGGTCTGGAAGTCAAAAATGCATTGGTGCTTGACAAAATAAATTTAATTGATAGTATAGACATTCAGAACAGGCCAAAGTTGGTTTTTATGCTACCGTTTCGTTTGGACCGGATTAATTTCAATGATCGTAAAAAAACATCGAACCAAATAAAAACAAGGAGGGATTTGGCCCTTAGTCTGGGCTTTTACTCCGGCGCAATGGTAGCACTGGATTCTATCAAAAAAATGGGAGTCTCAGTCGATGTTAAGACGTATGACACAGAGCTTAATCAAGCCAAGGTCAAAGAGATTTTGTTTCGGGAAAACCTTTTAGGGGTCAATGCCATAATTGGTCCTATTGCAGCCAGTGCCTTGGATGAGGTAGCTGTGCAGGCGGCAGGAAAGGATATTCCTGTTATAGCTCCAGTGGCATCAGAAAGTCAATTGAGTCATGGCAATGTGTTTTATTCCGTTCCTAAGGAGGGTGTCCTTCGGGAAAAAATGCTGTCATATTTGAAGAAAATCCATACAGATGAAAATGTGGTTATCATTGCGGATTCTACCCACCAAGTGGCTCATGATTCCATATTGTCTAAATTTCCTGCTGCCGAAATTGCCAAGATCATAGACAATAAATCCTTGCATTTGGACCGTTTTCTTATTCAGTTATCGGAAGAAAAGGAGAACTGGGTCTTTGTTGAAACGGACCAACCCAATATGGTATCAAGTGTGAGTTCTATTTTAAACTCCGCGATTACGGAGGAAATGTCCGTTCGTATGTTCACTACCAACTACAGCAGTGCCTTTGAAGGTGACGCCATTTCCAGCACACACTTGTCCAATCTGCGTTTTACCTACCCATCGTTTTACCGGCAAGCTGGTGCTGATGCCTTCACCAAAGCCTACGAACAAAAATACCGTGGTTTAAAACCGGATCGATATGCGGTACGGGGATTTGATCTTACCTTTGATATTTTGTTGAAGTTGGCGCACAAAAATAATCTCTTTCAAACCTCGCAACTTGTTGGATTGACACAGTATACCGGTAATAGCTTCAATTATTTTAACGATATGGCGTCCGGATATTACAACAAAGCGTCCTATTTAATGGAGTACGATAGTCTACGAATCAAAGAAATAAAACTGGATGACCTCTAAAGTAACCTATACGGGTGGACTAAGAACCACCTGCCTACATTTGCGTTCCAACAACGAATTTATCACAGATGCCCCGGTGGACAATAATGGTATGGGACAGGCATTTTCCCCAACCGATACGGTTGCCACAGGTTTGGCCAGTTGCATGCTTACCATGATGGGAATAAAAGCCAGGGATTTGGAGGTAGACCTTGCTGGTTCCACTGCTGAGGTGACCAAGCATATGGCGGCCAACCCCAGACGAATATCCAAGATTGAGGTGAAAATGGAATTTCCTTCCAATGTTTCGGATAAGCATCGGAAGATTTTGGAGAATACAGCTAACACTTGTCCAGTTCATTACAGCCTACATCCTGATATTGAAAAGGTAATCGAGTTTAATTGGGTAAAATAATAACCATACTATGCTACTTGCTGTTTGGTTTTTTGGGTTTGGGCCAAGAAATTGAGGAAGGAGTATTATGGGATGCCAATACACGTTTAAAATGGTCCGATTTTAAGGGAAAGGTACCTCCGGCTGCAGAACCAGCCGCTACTACGGCCAGTGGAATCAGTTATCGCTATTCGGCAAATCTGATTCATCATGAGGTAAAACTGGATTTTGAGGTAAATGCCTATTTCTATCCCAATGAATCTTGGTATAAACCGGAAGTCTGTGACGACCTTATTCTCAGTCACGAGCAATTGCACTTTGATATTGCCGAGCTTTTCGCTAGGAAAATGAGGGATAAACTAAATCGAACCTCGTTTTCTGATAATGTAAAACAGGAAATACGGGATATTTATCGGGATATATTAAAGGAACTGGAGGACTTTCAGGATCAGTACGACTGGGAAACCGGTTTTTCACGTAACGCCGAAAAACAACTGGAATGGAACCGGAAGATTACAAAGGCCTTGGGGAAAGAATAGCGTATCCCATTTGATTTTCCCATCATGGAAGCCGGCTCGTTTCCATGTACCGGATTCCTTGACCCATAAAT
>JBCCUY010000402.1:0-3003 GCA_039196145.1 Bacteroidota bacterium | reverse complement strand
GGAAAAAGCCATGGGTCTTTTTTCCACCGATAGGGCACTTGAACACATAAAAAATATCTCCAAGGAACCCCATGCCGTTGGCTTTCCCGGACATGCCAAGGTACAGGGCTATCTTATTTCCGAGCTCAAAAAAATGGGCTTGGAAACTGAGATTCAAGAAGGATATACTGCTGGAGATTGGGCCAACCTGAGCAAGGCCACAAATATTTTGGCAAGAATCAAAGGAACTTCGGAGGGTAAGGCGCTTATGGTTTTGACGCACTATGACAGCAGTCCGCATTCCTCTTTGGGGGCCAGTGATGCCGGTAACGGTATCGGCACCATTTTAGAAGGCATAAGGGCATTCCTAGCAGAAGGAGGTAGTCCTAAGAACGATATTATTATCCTTTTTTCGGATGCTGAGGAACTCGGTCTTAACGGAGCGGATCTATTTGTAAACAGACACCCTTGGGCCAAAGAGGTGGGATTGGTTATCAATTTTGAGGCCAGAGGTAGTGGCGGCCCAAGCTATATGCTTATTGAAACCAATAGGGGCAATGGAAAGCTTATTCAAGAATTCACCGAGGCCAATTCCAAATTCCCAGTGGCCAACTCACTGGCCTATAGCATCTATAAAATGTTGCCCAACGATACCGATCTTACCGTTTTTAGAGAGGATGGCGATATTGAAGGCTTTAACCTTGCCTTTATAGATGACCACTATGACTACCATACGGTATTGGATTCCTATGAAAGGCTGGACAAAAACTCATTGGCCCATCAGGGAAGTTATTTAATGCCGCTGCTCAAGCACTTTAGCCAAGCGGACTTGGGTAATCTCAAAAGCTTGGATGACTATATCTACTTTAATCTACCCTTCTTCCGGTTGGTTTCCTATCCCTTCGAATGGATTTGGCCCATGTTTGCATTAGCGGTAGTATTATTTTTGGTTTTGTTGTTTTCGGGGTTCAAGAAGAAACGCCTTCATCCAAAGGAAGTTGCACTTGGTTTTGTTCCGATGCTGGTGACACTTGTAGTAAATGGACTTATCGGTTACCTAGGCTGGTCGGCCATAAAATTTTGGTACCCAGGATTCAGTGACATGCTGCATGGATTCACCTATAACGGTCACACCTATATTTTGGTTTATGCCTTACTATCCCTGGCTATCTGTTTTTGGGTCTACCATCAGTTTAGAAAGACCGGAACCACCAATCTTCTCGTTGCACCTCTGTTCCTTTGGCTTGCCATCTGTGGTTTGGCGGGCATATATCTACAAGGAGCCAGTTTTTTTATTGTACCCTTGTTCGGAACGCTTGCAGCATTTATGGTTTTGATCAACCAGGAAGAACCAAATCCCTTTTTGCTTGTGTTTCTGGCCTTGCCGGCCATTTTCATTCATTCCCCATTCATTAAAATGTTTCCAGTGGGTCTTGGACTGAAAATGTTGGTCGCCGCCACGGTGTTTACCACCCTATTATTCTATCTGGTACTACCCTTTTTTGGTCAACTCAAAAACAAGGATCGACTTGCTTACGTAACCCTTGTCCTTTTTGCTGCATTTAGTATTTCTAGTCACATTAAATCTGATTTTAATGAGAACAGACCAAAACCAAGCAGTCTGCTCTATGTGTACAACACAGATTCGAATTCTACCATTTGGGCCACTTATGATCAAGAGCTCATTGGTTGGAATGCCCAGTTCTTGGGAACCGACAAGCGTGTTCCGGAAACTGGGGAATTTAAAACCTTACCCAGTAAATACAGAACTGACTTTACCTTTGTACAAAATGCCCCGAAAAAGGAGATCCAAGCACCTTTAATCGAAACGGTCCATGACACGATAATTGGCAATGATCGTATTTTGGAACTCTGTGTCACCTCAAAAAGAAAGGTCAATCGCTTGGATATCTACTCCAATCCCATTCTCCTAAACGCTGCAACGGTAAATGGCATTGAATTATCCGATGAATTTTTGAAGTACAGAAAAAGAAGACTAATGACCCATTATATCAGTAACAATGATTATACAGAGCTGCAGTTAAGTTTCCCAAAGGATTCGATTCTGGAACTTACTTTTTATGAATCCTCAAACGATCTACTCTCCCATAAGGATTTTACGGTTCCCGCGCGACCCGAAAACAGTATCCCCATGCCCTTTGTGTTGAATGATGCCATTTTGGTAACCAAAACCTTAAGATTTGAATAGAACTATTGGTGTATTGGGTTGTGGTTGGCTGGGCCTACCCTTGGCCAAAGGCCTTATGGAGCAATCCTATTTGGTAAAGGGCACCACAACCTCACTTGAGAAACTCCCCATTCTAGAAACCGAAGGAATCATTCCATTTCAAATATCTTTTTCACCTACAGCAATTGTTGGGGACATCTCCGGCTTTCTTGCAGATTTGGACATTCTTATTGTCAATGTCCCACCAAGACTTCGGAGTGGAAACCACGAAAGCTACATTGACAAGATGAAACTATTGCATGGCGCCATAACACAAAGCACAGTTTCTAAAGTGCTTTTTGTAAGCAGTACTTCGGTCTACGGTCCAGTGTTAGGTTTGGTTTCGGAGGAGACAGAGCCAAATCCAACCACCGCTTCCGGAATTCAATTACTTCAATCCGAAAAGTTGTTCAGTTGCGACGATAATTTGGAAACTGCAATTGTCCGTTTTGGAGGGCTGATAGGTCCCAAACGGCACCCTGCAACCATGTTATCCGGTAGAAAAAACCTTATTAATGGTGATGACCCTATCAATTTGATTCATCTGGACGATTGCATCCACCTAATTTCCACAATTATACAGCATGGATATTGGGGAGAGATTTTCAATGGTGTTTTTCCTTCGCACCCCATAAAAAGGGACTATTATACAAAAGAAGCCATTAAATTGGGTATAGAGCCTCCAGATTATATCGATAAAAAAGAACAAAAACCAGGTAAAGTAATACAGAGCAGGAATTTTCTTAACAAAGGCCATGCTTTTCATACTCCCATAGACTCCTAGTTGACAACATCAT
>JBCCUY010000401.1:0-3004 GCA_039196145.1 Bacteroidota bacterium | reverse complement strand
TGGATAAGATCATGTCCTTGATAACCTTGCCAGGCTCTGTTTTCTTGGCGTTGTTGGCAGTGTTGCCTGCAGTAGTTGTGAAGTTGATGGATGTGCAGGCAGGATGGGCCTTGTTTTATGGTGGAACGTCCCTACTTATTATGGTAGGTGTTGCAATAGACACGGTACAGCAGGTAAATTCGTACCTACTGAACAGACATTATGACGGTTTGATGAAAACCGGAAAAAATAGAAAAGTAGCATAAAGAAGAAGTTAGAAGCTAGAAGTTAGATGTTAGAACTTGGGGTTTTGAAGAGCTTTAACTGAAAACTAATAATTCAAAATATGGCAAAACAGCCAGCAATAGAACAAGACGGAACAATTATAGAAGCGTTGTCAAATGCTATGTTCCGGGTAGAATTGGAAAATGGGCACGTGGTTACGGCGCACATCTCAGGGAAAATGCGTATGCACTATATTAAATTGCTTCCTGGGGATAAGGTGAAGTTGGAAATGAGCCCTTACGATTTAACAAAAGCAAGAATTACTTACAGATACTAAGACGATGAAAGTAAGAGCATCAATAAAGAAGAGAAGCGCCGAATGCAAGATAGTTCGCAGAAAAGGCAGATTATACGTAATCAACAAAAAGAATCCTAGATTTAAACAAAGACAAGGGTAATTATGGCAAGAATTGCAGGGGTTGATATACCCAAACAAAAGCGCGGAGTTATCTCACTTACCTACATTTACGGAATTGGTAAAAGTAGGGCCCAAGAGATTTTGGATACAGCCAAAGTAAGTGAGGACACCAAAGTTTCTGATTGGAACGATGATGAAATCGGAAGAATCAGGGAAGCTGTTTCCTCCTATACCATTGAAGGGGAACTTCGTTCAGAAACCCAGTTGAACATCAAACGTTTGATGGATATAGGTTGTTACCGTGGAATTCGTCACAGATCAGGATTGCCACTTAGAGGTCAACGTACCAAAAACAACTCTAGGACAAGAAAAGGAAAACGTAAAACAGTTGCCAACAAGAAAAAGGCGACCAAATAATAAGTAAAGTAGTCATTAGTCTTTAGACGTTAGAAGAATCTGTTTGAAATGTAAAAGTCTAGGATTCCAATAACTAAGAGCTAACACTAAAAACTAAAAAATATGGCAAAGGCAAATACAAAGACAACAAAGAAGCGTAAAGTAGTCGTTGAGTCTACAGGTGAGGCCCACGTTACCGCTTCGTTCAATAACATCATCATTTCTTTGACCAATAAAAAAGGAGATGTGATCTCCTGGTCATCCGCTGGTAAACTTGGTTTTAGAGGTTCTAAAAAGAATACTCCCTATGCTGCCCAAGTAGCTGCTGAGGATTGTGCCAAGGTAGCGCATGAAGCTGGTCTAAGAAAAGTAAAGGTTTATGTAAAAGGACCTGGAAACGGAAGGGAATCTGCAATTCGTTCCATCCACAATTCAGGTATCGAGGTTACAGAGATCATAGATGTTACTCCACTTCCGCACAACGGTTGTAGACCTCCAAAAAGAAGAAGAGTTTAATTAATCATAATTCGGCCCGTTAGGGTCTTCACAAAGAAGGTGCACAGAGATTATCGAAGGATAAGCCTTAATTCATAATCGCACTTTCAAAAAACTAGAAGATGGCAAGATACACAGGACCAAAATCAAAGATCGCTAGAAAGTTTGGAGAAGCGATTTTCGGAGACGATAAAGCCTTCGAAAAGAAAAGTTACCCTCCAGGACAGCACGGAAACAACAGACGCCGTGGTAAAAAATCTGAATATGCAATCCAGTTGATGGAGAAGCAAAAGGCAAAATATACATACGGTATATTGGAAAGACAATTTAGAAATTTGTTTTCCGAGGCCAAAAGACGTGAAGGCGTAACTGGTGAAGTATTGCTCCAGTTATGTGAGTCACGTTTGGACAACGTTGTCTACAGAATGGGAATTGCCCCTTCAAGACGAGGTGCCAGACAGTTGGTTTCGCACAGACATATTACAGTAAATGGTAATGTGGTAAACATTCCATCCTATTCCCTTAAGGCCGGTGATGTTGTAGGTGTAAGGGAAAAATCAAAATCGGTTCAATCCATCCAGGATTCCCTTGATTCCAATAGCAGTGTTTATGAGTGGATCACTTGGAATTCTGAAAAGAAGGAAGGAACCTATGTTGCAGTTCCAGAAAGACTTCAGATTCCTGAAAACATCAAGGAACAACTAATCGTCGAGTTATACTCTAAATAAAAACAACATTAATCCGATATGGCATTACTTAATTTTCAGAAGCCCGATAAAGTTATAATGATAGATTCAACAGATTTCGAAGGGAAATTTGAATTTCGCCCTTTGGAACCTGGTTATGGATTAACTGTTGGAAATGCATTGCGTAGAGTTTTGCTTTCCTCTTTAGAGGGATTTGCCATCACCTCAGTTCGTATTGATGGTGTTGAGCACGAGTTTTCTGTTATTCCTGGCGTTGTAGAAGACGTTACGGAAATTATCTTGAACCTGAAGCAAGTACGTTTCAAAAGACAGATTGATGATGTTGAAAGCGAAACCGTTTCAGTTTCAGTAAGTGGAAAAGAGCAATTAACCGCTGGGGATTTCCAGAAATTCATTTCTGGTTATCAGGTACTAAACCCAGATTTGGTTATCTGTAATATGGACCCCAAGGTGAGCATCAACTTGGAGGTGATCATAGAAAAAGGACGTGGATATGTTCCTGCGGAAGAGAACAAAAAATCCAATGCACCTTTAGGAAGTATTGCGGTTGATTCAGTGTATACTCCAGTAAAGAACGTAAAGTATAGTATTGAGAACTTCAGGGTAGAGCAAAAAACTGATTATGAAAAATTAGTTTTTGAGATTATGACCGATGGTTCCATTCATCCTAAGGATGCGTTGACAGAAGCAGCTAAGGTATTGATTCACCACTTCATGCTGTTCTCCGATGAACGTATCACTTTGGAAGCTGATGAAATTGCGCAGACAGAGACTTATGATGAAG
>JBCCUY010000400.1:0-3012 GCA_039196145.1 Bacteroidota bacterium | reverse complement strand
GCAAAAGACACCTATAAAGAAGAGTCAGCAGACGATGAAAAACCTTCCAAAAAGTGTTTTTTTAAAAGTAAAGCTAATCTCGGGCTGAAGGACTCAAGGATCTGTACCCAAAAGACCATTTTCTCATTTGCTTATTGTTCTCCATAATACACGCTATTTTTTTGTAAGTGGTATTCCTTTTAATATTTGTTTTATTCTGTTGGTATTGTTCATTTCCTGATATACATCTTCATAGGCGTTCCCTATGAGCAGTTCCTTAAATTGTTCCAGATTCTGAATGTACTCATCCAAGGATTCGACCACATTGGCCTTATTTTGTTCAAAGATGGGAGTCCACATATCCGGGGAACTTTTGGCCAAGCGCACAGTACTTTCAAAACCACTGCCCGCGAGGTCAAAAATATCACGCTCATTTTTTTCTTTTTCAATAACCGTCTTTCCCAACATAAAGGAGCTGATATGTGATAAATGCGATACGTAGGCGATATGCTTATCGTGGGCTTGTGGGTTCATATACCGAATTCGCATCTTCAACTGCTGAAAGATTTCCAAAGCCCTTTCCTGCAATTTGAAAGCTGTCTTTTCAACCTCACAAATAATATTGGTCTTTCCCTCGTACAAGCCATTAATGGCCGCAGAAGGTCCTGAAAATTCAGTACCGGCTATGGGGTGGCAGGCCAAGAAGTTCCTTCTTTTGGGGTGATTTTCCACCACTTCGCAAATCAAGCTTTTGGTAGAACCGGCATCCACAACAACCGTATCATCTCCAACGGCATCCAGTATTTTAGGCAATTCCTGCACTAAAGCATTTACCGGGATGCTCACAAAGACCAGGTCGGCATTGATTAAAATACCGTAGTCACCCTTTTGGTCTATAATTCCCAAATCGATTGCCTCTTCCAAATGCGCCTCACTCTTGTCAATTCCAGTAATGGCAACATTAGGATATAACTTCTTAACATCCTTGGCAAAGGATCCTCCAATCAAACCTACTCCAATGACAACTAGATTCATATCAAAATCTTTCAATGGCTTCTTTTATTTTTTCTTCTTTTACGCAAAGTGAAAAGCGCATGTAGCCTTCCCCATTACTTCCAAAAATGGTCCCTGGAGCAATAAAAACATGCTTGTCATATAATACTTGATCAATAAACTCTTCCGAAGGCAAGGAACCCTCTGGGAGGTTGCTCCATACAAACATCCCCACGGCGTTTCTGTCATAGGTACATCCCAGTTTTTCGACCAGTTGAAACATGAGTTCCCTTCGTCTGTTGTACACCTCATCCAAACCTTCAAACCAGTCTGGCCCGCTGTTCAAAGCTGCGATGGCCCCTTTTTGAATGCCATAGAACATCCCTGAGTCCATATTACTTTTTACTTTAAGGACCGCGTTGATGTGCTCTTGGTTACCCAGAACCATCCCTACACGCCATCCAGCCATATTGAAGGTCTTGCTCAAACTGTTCAATTCCAAGGCACAATCCTTGGCGCCTTCAACGGATAGAATACTTGTGGGATTCTTGGACAGTACAAAACTATAAGGGTTATCATTAACCAATAGTATCTGATGTTTTTTTGCAAAATCCACCAAATGGGATAACTGCTCCCGACTCGCTGTCGCACCAGTTGGCATGTGCGGGTAGCTTACCCACATGAGTTTTACCTTGGACAAATCTGTCTGTGAAAGTGCTTCCCAATCCGGAAACCAGTTATTCTCGGCCTTGAGGTCGTAGGTCCTAGGCACGGCCCCAATTAATTTGGTCACCGAACTGTAGGTTGGATAACCCGGATTGGGCAATAATACCTCATCACCTTCATTTAAAAAAGCCAGGCCAATATGCATAATTCCTTCTTTGGACCCCATCAGGGGCAAGACCTCATTTGCTGGTTTTACAGTTACCCCAAACTTTACCTTATAAAACTCGGCAATCGCATTTCTGAGCTCTGGAAGTCCCTGATAACTCTGGTATTGATGGGCCCCGGTATCGGCAATAGCCGCCTTTAAGGTTTCCAATACTTGAGGGGATGGTGTCAAATCAGGGCTTCCGATTCCCATGTTTATGATAGGTTTCCCTTCCTGAATCAGGCCTCTGACTTCCCGCAGCTTTCTCGAGAAATAGTACTCCTGAACGGTATGTAATCGCTCCGCTGTAATCATGGTAACAGTGCATTTTTGTATTCTCCCAAAACCCTGAAATCCTCCGACATGATTTCCAACAAAGATTTGGCTTTCGCAAATTGCGTATAGGCCTCGAAGGTGACATCTACAAAGAAGGCATACTTCCAAGGTGTCTCAATTACGGGCAAGGATTGAATTTTGGTCAGGTTTAGATTGCAATCACTCATTACGTTTAACACGGTGGCCAAACTTCCCCGTTTATGATCAGTTATAAATCGCAAAGAAGCTTTGTTGATTTCTTCCCTGGGCAAAACCTTATTTTTCTTTTTAAGAACGATAAAGCGAGTAGCGTTGTTCTTTATGGTCTGGATTTCCGGTGCAATAATATCCAAGTCATATAAATCGGCGGCAACCTTTGGGGCAATCGCCCCAATTCGGCTCAGACCTTCTTCTTTAATGCGTTTGGCCGTTTCCGCGGTATCCGCAGCTTCCACCAATTTTATATGTGGATATTGCTTAAAGAATTTTTTACACTGGAGCAAGGCCATGGGATGCGAGTGTACTTCTTCGACATCATCAATGCTGGTGCCCCGTAACACCATTAGATTGTGGTGAATGCTCAAATAATGTTCCCCGATAATGTGGAGGCTGTTGTGGTATACCAAATTGTAATTGGGGATTATGGAGCCGGCAATAGAATTCTCTATGGCCATGACGCCTTTATCCGCTGACCCTTCACAGAGATGGTCCACCATCGCGTCAAAAGAAAGACACTCCACCAATTCCGTATCTGTACCAAAAAAATCCTTGGCCACCTGATGATGGTTAGATCCCTTGATTCCCTGAATTGCAATTTTTAAACCCATGGTAAAAAAAAAGCCCCGATTTTATCG
>JBCCUY010000399.1:0-3014 GCA_039196145.1 Bacteroidota bacterium | reverse complement strand
GTCGAGGATGTTCATCTTTTTCAAATACGATAGGATCACCTTTTCGCTGCGGAATAGATACAGGGATCAATTCTTCTTTGAATTTATTTGCCTTATGAGCCGCTTCGTATTTCTCTTGCGTCTTATGAGCAAAGGCATCTTGTTCTTCACGGGAAATCTTCCAACGCTCGGCCACATTTTCAGCTGTTTCACCCATCCCATAAGGATAATGCATATCCGAAAGTTTTTTATTTACAAAGCGCCAGCCGATAGTGGTATCATATATTTCGGCATTTCTACTAAAAGCACTACTTGCTTTAGCCAATACCATAGGTGCACGACTCATGCTTTCAACCCCACCGGCAAGATACATTTCTCCATCTCCGCACATCACGGCACGACTCGCATCCATCACAGCCTGCAGCCCTGAGGCACATAAACGATTCACCGTATTACCACCCACACTATCGGGTAGTCCTGCAAGCAAAGCTGCCATACGAGCTACATTTCTATTGTCCTCTCCGGCCTGATTAGCAGCACCTGCAATAACATCCTCTATTTTCGAAGGATCTATGCTCGGGTTGCGTTCAAGAATCCCTTTAATTACGTGAGCTAATAAATCATCAGGTCTAACTGAACTTAACGTTCCACCGTATTTACCAACAGGTGTTCTGACGGCATCAATTATGTAGGCTGTTTTCATATCGGATGCAAAGGTACGGATGTATACATTTTATTGTATCATTCTATCAAAATGTAAAAAAGTCCAATTCATTGCCTGTTTTCATGATTATTTTTAAGAAACCTCATGAAAACGTTCTACTCAATAGTTTTTGGTATGTTCATCACTTATGCTACTTGTGGGCAGACTGGCCAATGGACTTGGGTGAAAGGAAGCGATACTGTAAACCATTTGGGAAATTATGGTATTCAAGGAGTTGCATCCGTTAGTAATAACCCGCCTGCTAGGGCAAACCCTGCTTATTGGACCGACCTTGATGGAAATTTTTGGATGTTTGGAGGGTTGATTCAGCGTTCAGGTCAGTCAAATATCATTTTAAATGATTTGTGGAAGTTTGATCCAATTACGGAACAGTGGACTTGGGTACATGGTCCTACATTAAATACAGCTTCAGGCGGACAATATGGATTACAGGGTATTGGAGCTCCTACTAATCTTCCACCTGCGCGATATTTGGGTAAGGCGAATTGGACAGGTCCTGATGGACATTTATATATGTTTGGTGGTGCCAGATTAGGAGGTCCTTTAAATGATTTATGGAAGTACGACATTAGTCTGAATCAATGGACTTGGTTGGCAGGTAGTAGCAATGTAAATGCTGCGGTGAGCTATGGCACTAAAGGAGTTCCAGCCATTACAAATGATCCGGGAGCCCGTTATCAGTGCACGTCTAATTGGGTGGCAGATAATAAACTTTGGCTCCTTGGGGGGAGAAAGGGTATTGGAGATCAGGGTAATGATTTATGGTCCTATGATATCACAACCAATTTGTGGACTTGGGTTTCGGGCGTTCAAACTATTTCACCAGCTGGTAATTACGGAACGAAAGGAATAACGAATAATACGAATCAACCTCCAGGTAGAGGTTATCCCACAACTTGGAAAGGTTTTAATGGAGATCTTTATTTATTTGGCGGGGCAAAGGGTGCTGTAAACTTTAATGATGTTTGGAGATATAATCTAGCATCTAATACTTGGACTTGGGTAAGCGGAAGTGCAGCTCCTAATAATACAGGGCATGATGGAGGGTGGTGTGAAACAGATGTCTCTTTTACTCCTAGAGCGAGATATGAGACAGGAACGGGTTTAACATTGAACACTTGCAATCGGGCACAATGGTTTTTTGGAGGTTATGCTATAGATCAGTTTGCTGAATTTAATGATCTCTGGATTTATAATAGTGAGGAAAATACATGGGCACTTGTAAGAGGTGTTAATACACCTAATGGAAACTTCAGTTATGGTACCAAAGGAGTGCCTGCTTCAACAAACGAGATCCCCGCACGAGGTGGTATGTGTACTTGGACAGATCAACATCAAAACCTTTGGGTGTTTGGAGGGTATAGCGTTTTAAATGGTCATACCTACGCGGATTTGTGGAAGTTTACTCCCGATACATCTTGCATTAATATAATTAAAGCTAATACCCCTCGTGAGTTTCCCACGAACTTCACTATTTGTTTTGGAGATACGGCACAGGCTCTATTTGATAGAGGCAATGAAATCGTTTGTAGTCCTTCCAGTTCTTCTTCTTTTGATGCTACAAGAGGGGAATTAAAATTATATCCTACGAAGGATCAAATCTACAATATTACGATTACGAGCAGGTCTGATGCCCCTTGTCCGTTAGATACGAGTATTGAAATTCGAGTGGGTGTTAGTCAGTTACCCAAAGCAGCCTTTTCCTTACAGAAGTCGACGATTGCCCTCGGTGATGAACCATTTGCATCCTTAAATCGATCAACCAATGCTGCGTCCTATGAATGGCGCTACAGGGGTAATAATATTTCAACGGGAGAAAATTTTGTGCAGCGGTTTAGAGATATAGGTACCTATTGTTTTGAATTAATAGCAATAAATGACTGCGGAAGAGATTCAATAATACAGTGCGGAGAAATGATTGGAAACATCTTGGTACCCAATGCTTTTAGTCCTAATGGTGATGGAAAAAATGATATCTTCCAATTAATAAGTTCTCGAAATATTGATTTGGAGTTTCTGAAGGTTTTTAATCGTTGGGGTCAGTTAATTTTTGAAACCAATAATGCGAATAAAGGTTGGGATGGTAAGGTAAACTAAGAGGCTGCTCCCATTGGAACTTATTTTTACTTGATAGAGATTAACCAAAGCGACACAAAAAAACTATTACGAGGTGATGTAACCCTAATTAGATAAGCAGGGTAAGATTTAGAAAAGTATCAGCCTTGGTTTCCTTCTTTAAACAAAATAAAAAAGCCGTCATTCGACGGCTTTTTTATTCAGAGTTTGAATGGATTAATTATTGCGAATTGTC
>JBCCUY010000398.1:0-3015 GCA_039196145.1 Bacteroidota bacterium | reverse complement strand
GGGGTTTTAGTATTCCCTCCCTAGACCCCGTAAAATCTGATGTTTTAAGGATTTCTTAAAAAACGCACTTATTTTTTGAGATGTATATTTTTTGTTGAGGTCATTTTTATGGACTCGGTATTTTTTTAAGATAAGTTTAACCGTTCGCAAAAGTGAGGGATTGTGTTTAATCTGCGCGATTTTGTTTAAGCAACGACTATCTGCATCCTCTCAAATTAAGCTAGCATCAAACTAAAACTAAACATGACTATGAAAAACAATTTAATGAGATTACTGCTCTTATTGTTTGCAACGGGTATTTATGCCCAGTCGGACAAAGTCTCGGTTGTAAGTAATGAGCAAGGAATGAAATTAGTTGTGAACGGTGAGGATTTCATGATCAATGGTATGAATTGGGACTACATTCCAATTGGAACCAACACCGTGAACGCAGATTTCTGGAACAAACCCGATGATATTATCAAAGCGGGTCTGGATACAGAAATGGCTTTGCTCCGGAATATGGGGGTAAATGTAATTCGTCAGTATACAGGTGTCCCCGCCAAGTGGATCCAGTATATCTACCAAAACTATGGTATTTATACCATGCTGAACCATTCGTTCGGGCGTTACGGACTGACCTTGGATGGGGTTTGGACTCCGGTTACCATTTACGATGACCCCACAACAGTCGATTTTCTAATGGCTGAAATGAAGGAGTTGGTGGAAGGCTACAAGGATACACCTGGTCTTTTACTTTATCTATTGGGAAATGAAAATAACTATGGACTGTTCTGGGCTGGAGCGGAAACTGAGGATTTCCCGGATGACGAGGGAAGAATAGATTTTATTGGAGAAAGTCGCGGAAGACCTATGTATAGGCTTATGAATGAGGCTGCAAAAATGATGAAGTCCATGGACGCATCGCATCCAGTGGCTATCTGTAATGGGGATGTACTCTTCATTGATATTGTCGCAGAGGAATGTAAAGATGTGGATATCTACGGAACCAACACGTATCGTGGAGCTTCTTTTGGGGATATGTTCCAGGTGGTCAAGGACAAATTGAACAAACCGGTAATGTTTACAGAGTTTGGGGCCGATGCCTTTAACGCCATAGAGAACAAGGAGGATCAGTACTCGCAAGCCTATTATATGCTAGAAAACTGGAAGGAGATTTACGAAAATGCAGCCGGATTGGGTCAAGTGGGAAATTCCATTGGAGGATTTACTTTTCAATTCAGTGATGGATGGTGGAAGTTCGGTTTTGATGATCGGGAGAACGCCGATGTCCACGATAACAATGCCTCATGGTCCAATGGTGGGTACGCGAGGGATTTGGCCTCCCCAGGAGCCAATAATATGAATGAGGAGTGGTTCGGAATATGTGCCAAAGGAGCAACAGACCCTAGAGGACTCTATGACCTCTATCCAAGAGCTGCTTATTACGCACTTCAGGATGCCCATAAATTAAATCCCTATGAAGAAGGTGTTGACTTGGCCTTTTTGCAAAACCATTTTAGCAATATTCAGATTATGGATGCGGTTCTGAAAGCCCGTGGTGATAAAGCGGCTTTGGCTGGGGAGCAAAGTAATTTACTTCGCATCAGCAACTTACAGGCCAATTTTGCAACCTTTAGCACCGGAGGTAGATTGATTACTACGCCGGACAACGCCGACCCTGATGATCCCAATACCTTTCCTAGCGAGTTGGGCTTTGATCATATGCAATCCTATTTCATTGGAGTGGAGGGCAACCCCGCACCAAATATGCGCGCTGAGGTTAATGTCAATGTTGTTGGGAACGTGGCCCAAAATCCAATAAATGAGATTTTTTACGAAAACAATTCACGCCCCTTGGAGGTGAATACCGATCAAGGTAATGTGCTTGTACAGGATGTAAACCGCATTAGGGTATATCAAGCCGAATTTGAGTGGAATGCCAAAGAATTTGACCTAAGGGGATTCTACAGGACAGGCCACTACCACTGGGGCTACGAAGGTGACTTTTTTGGGTTTTATCCTGAAGCCAACTACGGGCCAAATCTTGACATCTATAACGGTGAAATTCTGGGTGCTGAGGTGGATGGAAAAGGAATCTTAAAAGGATTCAAGGCGGCCATCGGACCACAGCTGTGGTGGGGTGCCAATCCAACAATGCTTTTTAAATATAAACGACATATTGGAAAGTTTGACGTGACCGGTATTTACCATCGCGATTTTGAAACCAATATCGTTTTTGATCAAAGTGGACGCCGCGTTTTGGACATCAACCAATTACGTAGTGGTGTGGTTCCGCCATGGCCCACGGAAAGGGCTTCCATAGCTATAGAAAGGGAGATTGGAAAATTTGGTTTTGAAGTAGGAGGCATTTGGGCCGGAAGCCCCCTGAACGGTACAGCTTTTCAGGATGTTAGGGGCACCTCAGGAAACTACACTGTTTTTGAAGATAGGATTCAAGCCAGTGATAACTGGGGCGGTAAGTTCAAAGTAACTTATGAAGGCGGCAAATTCAATTGGTACGGTCAAACTGCGGCTATGGGCCTAATTGCCAATGGTGGTCGTGATCAAACCATGACCTTTACCGGTTGGAAACTAAGGGACACCGGCAGTGGGAACCAGGTCAATGTGCTTTCAGGGTTCACATATGCCACTGGCAATTTTCAGATTGCACCCAACTTCTTATGGCAAAAACCACTTGTGGATGCCATTCCCCAGGATGTGCAAGCACCTGGAAGATTAAGGAACATTATTGACGATCCATTTTCGGTACGTTGGAATCGGGAAACCACTGCAGGAGAGCTATTATTGACTTTCGACCCAACACCGGGTACCTGGATGTACGAGTGGGATAACGATAGGGCAGAAGATGCCAAGTTCGCTATGAACCTGGGTTTTGTTTACCGTCATCTTCCCACCACAATGGATGCCCACATTGGGTTTTTGGCCGATCGGACCATTTTCTCATTTCCAAATTCAGCACCTGCCCAAGACCTGTGGGAGATTCATTCCAGAATGGTTTCCAAGGTCAATCCT
>JBCCUY010000397.1:0-3035 GCA_039196145.1 Bacteroidota bacterium | reverse complement strand
TGGGAATTAAAATGGTATTGTCCGGTGAAGGTGCCGATGAGCTTTTCGGAGGGTACCTGTACTTCCATAAGGCGCCAAGTCCAAAAGATTTCCACGAAGAGACTGTCAGGAAACTGGATAAGCTTCATATGTACGATTGCCTAAGAGCCAACAAATCTTTGGCAGCTTGGGGAATTGAAGGCAGGGTGCCTTTCTTGGATAAGGAATTTATGGACGTTGCCATGCGAATCAACCCAAAGGATAAGATGATCAACGGGGAACGCATGGAGAAATGGGTGGTTCGGAAGGCTTTTGAATCCTACTTACCGGAGAGTGTGGCCTGGAGACAAAAAGAGCAATTTTCTGACGGAGTGGGTTACAGTTGGATAGATACCCTAAAAATGTTGGTGGAAGAAGAGGTGACAGACAAACAATTGGCCAATGCCCACTTTAAATTCCCAATACAAACTCCAACAACCAAGGAAGAATATTATTACCGTTCCATTTTTGAAGGACATTTTCCTTCAGATGCAGCCGCTTTGAGCGTTCCTCAAGAACCTTCGGTAGCTTGCAGTACCAAGATTGCGTTGGAGTGGGATGAAGCCTTTAAAAACATGAATGACCCTTCTGGAAGGGCTGTGGCAAATGTTCATGAGGATGCCTATGTGAAATAACCAATCCATTATACGATATGCAGTAGTAAGATGCTGTTTTGTTTCATTTTCAATTAGTCAGAAAAGCCCCTTGTAAAAGGGGTTTTTTGGTACTTTTAAGTTGCGTTTTGCCTCAAAATCCAACCGGTATTTTTTCCACAATACTTTGTTGATAACTTGAGGGGTGCAATCGACCTCAAACACCTATTTACAAAGGGTATTCCTTATATTTGTAAGATTTGAAATTTTCAAGGCAAATAAAGAAAATATATGAGCGAAGAAGCTAAAAAGAATCAATATTCTGCGGACAGTATTCAGGCCCTCGAGGGGATGGAGCACGTGCGGATGAGACCTTCCATGTATATTGGGGATGTAGGAACAAGAGGATTGCACCATTTGGTGTATGAGGTGGTGGATAACTCCATAGATGAGGCCATGGGAGGCCATTGTGATACCATTGAGGTTATCATCAATGAGGATAACTCCATTACCACCAAGGACAACGGAAGGGGTATTCCGGTTGGTTTACATAAAAAAGAAGGTGTTTCTGCCCTAGAGGTGGTCATGACGAAGATAGGCGCTGGTGGGAAATTTGATAAGGATTCCTATAAGGTTTCCGGTGGTCTTCACGGGGTAGGTGTTTCCTGTGTAAACGCGCTTTCAAGCCACTTGAAGGCCGAGGTGCATCGAGAAGGCAAAGTTTGGGAACAGGAATACGAACGGGGAAAAACCCTTTATCCCGTAAAAAGTACAGGAACCACTAAAGATACGGGTACTACGGTAACCTTCACCCCGGACGATACGATTTTTACGCAGACCACGGAGTATAGCTACGATACCCTGGCCAATCGAATGCGGGAACTTGCCTATCTGAACAAGGGAGTGACCATTACACTTACCGACAAAAGGAACAAGGACGAAAAAGGTGAATTCATATCTGAAACTTTCTTCTCGGAGGAAGGATTGAAAGAATTTATCAAATTCTTGGATGAGACCCGGGAGCCTTTGATTCAAAGTGTGATTTCCATGGAAGGCGAGAAAAATGGAATTCCGGTTGAAGTCGCTATGATCTACAACACCGGTTTTTCTGAAAATTTGCATTCCTATGTGAACAATATCAACACCCACGAAGGGGGTACCCATTTGTCCGGTTTTAGAAGGGGGTTGACCTCCACTTTGAAGAAATATGCGGATAATTCCGGATTGTTGGATAAGGTGAAGTTTGAGATTGCTGGTGACGACTTTCGCGAGGGGCTTACTGCTATCGTATCGGTAAAAGTGGCGGAACCCCAATTTGAGGGTCAGACCAAGACCAAACTGGGTAACAGGGAAGTCACTAGTGCGGTAAGTCAGGCAGTATCGGAAATGTTGACGAATTATTTGGAGGAACATCCAGATGATGCCAAACAAATCGTTGAAAAAGTAAAATTGGCGGCCCAGGCCCGCCATGCAGCGGCCAAAGCCCGTGAAATGGTCCAGCGTAAAAACCCAATGAGCGTTGGAGGGCTACCTGGAAAGCTTTCTGATTGCTCCGAACAAGATCCCACCAAATGTGAAGTGTTCTTGGTTGAGGGAGATTCTGCAGGCGGTACGGCCAAACAGGGAAGGGATAGAAACTTTCAAGCCATTTTACCACTACGTGGTAAAATCCTGAATGTGGAAAAGGCCATGCAGCACAAGGTCTTCGAAAATGAGGAAATCAAAAACATTTATACCGCTCTAGGTGTTACCATAGGTACAGAGGAGGATAGTAAAGCACTGAATCTGGAAAAACTTCGCTATCATAAGGTGGTCATCATGTGTGATGCCGATGTGGATGGTAGCCATATTGAAACCTTGATCCTTACTTTTTTCTTCCGCTATATGCGAGAGCTTATAGAAAATGGTCATGTGTACATTGCCACTCCACCACTTTATTTGGTTAAGAAAGGTTCCAAGAAAAGGTATGCCTGGGATGACAAGGAGCGTGATGATATAGTGGAATCCATGAAAGGAGGGGCAAGTATCCAACGTTATAAGGGTCTGGGTGAGATGAATGCTGAACAATTGTGGGATACCACGATGAATCCCGAGTTCAGGACACTACGCCAAGTAAGTATAGAAAATGCCACGGAAACGGATCGAATCTTCTCCATGTTGATGGGTGACGAGGTGCCTCCAAGACGTGAATTTATAGAGAAAAATGCCGTTTACGCCAATATTGATGCCTAATTCGGTATTGGGAAAGAACAAAAAAACCTAGGCTATGCCTAGGTTTTTTTTATGGTCGGTTACTTTGGTTATTGCCACTGAAATTCACCTTTTTCGTAGGACCAATCGTTGCCAAAAAAGCCGGCACACTTTACGGCGTCCGTTCCAAAATCCATAATGGCATTGCTAAACAGCAACAAATCTGGATAGGTG
>JBCCUY010000396.1:0-3037 GCA_039196145.1 Bacteroidota bacterium | reverse complement strand
CAGTTATGCGAATTGTAGAACCACAATTTCAAGGGCCAAAGAAAGTCTTAGAAAGAAATTGACAATAAATGCTTGATTATGGAACAGGATAGAATAGATGAGTTGTTCGGGAACCTTAAGGGCAGTTTTGACTTTGAAGAACCCCAAGATGGGCACCAAGCTAGGTTTCTGGAGAAGTTAAACCAGTCCAAAGGTGTAACCTCCCTTACGCAAAAGAAGTCCAATTGGTGGAAACCGTTATCAATAGCTGCGTCCATTGCACTCATTTGCATGTTGGCAATGCAGGTATTCAGTTCCAATCCCAGTATCAAGGAACAGGTTGTGGAGATAGCTCCAGAGGTATCCCAAACTGAATTCTACTTTGCCAACCTTATTGAAGAGCAGGTACAACAGCTTAAAGACGAAAAGTCACCTGAGACAGCGCAGCTTGTAGATGATACCTTGCGGCAGTTGGACAAGCTTGGAAAAGATTACGAAACCTTGGAAAGAGAATTGGTGAACGGGGGGAATAGCAAAATAATTTTAAACGCCATGATCACTAATTTCCAAACTAGAATAGACCTTCTTAAAGAGGTACTGACCAATATTGAAAATATTAAGAATATTAAATCGTATTATGATGAGAACGTTACTATTTAAATATATCCTAGCAGCACTTTTCCTGTTGCCATTGGCATCCCATGCCGACACCAACAAACTGCCGGGCAGGTACACCAAGGAAAAGACCATTAAAAAGGAGTTTGAGGTTAATTCGGACGCTCTCTTTAAAGTAAAGAACAGTTATGGCAACCTAAACATCACTTCCTGGAACGAAAACAGGGTGGTCATCGAAGTACGTATCAAAACCAATGGAAACAATGAGGAAAGGGTGCAGAAAAGACTGGATGAAATTGATGTGGATTTTGAAAACAGCAGCAACCTAGTATCCGCACGAACCATTTTCGGAGATCGCGGAAGCAACTGGGGATGGAGCTGGGGAAAACGTAAAAATGTGAACGTCCAGGTGAATTACACCATAAAAATTCCCGTTAAGAACAGCATAAACCTCAACAACGATTATGGAAACATCTATCTAGATCGTGTGGACGGCCATGCAAAAATAAGCTGTGATTACGGTAAAATCGACATTGGGGAGCTTCGCGGGAGAAACAACGAACTCCGTTTTGACTATACCTCCAGATCCAATTTTGAGTATATCAACAGTGGTGAAATTATTGCAGACTACTCCGGGTTTACCGTGGAAAAGGCAGGGAACCTAACCATAAAGGCGGATTACACCAATAGCACAGTGAATCAGATGGAGAACTTGGAGTATTCCAGCGACTATGGCTCATTGGAAGTCCGGGAGGTACAAAATGTAAATGGAAATGGGGATTACGTAGGTGTAAAATTGGGAACAGTTCACGGGAAAGTTAATGTCACTTCGGATTACGGTTCGCTAAAAATAGACCAATTGGCCCCAGATGCCGGTGATGTAAATATCAAAACCGATTACACGGGAATCAAAATTGGCTACCATCCTGAATACCACTTTGATTTTGAAATATCTGCGGAGTATGCAGGTGTAAGTGGAAAAGATGCTTTTGAAATCAATATTAGTAAGGAAAAGTCCTCCGAGAAATATTATAAGGGTTATTACGGTAGTGAAAATTCTGGCAACACTATTCTTATCACAACAGATTACGGAGGGGTAACCTTTTATCAAAACTAAAAATCAAAAAACAATACATAAAAGCATAATCATGAAAAAACTGATCACATTAACGCTAGCGCTATCCATGGTAGCCATAACCAATGCCCAGTGGGGAAGAAGAATCAAAGGAAACGGCAATGTTGTTACCTTAGAACGTTCTGTTGGAGAATACGATGCCGTAGCTCTTGCCGGCTGGTTCGATGTAGAACTTGTAGCCGGGAACGAGGGAGAAATTACCCTAAGGGGAGAGTCCAATCTTTTGGACCACATTAAAACCGAGGTGAAAAACGGTAAGTTGATCATAAAGCAGGAAAGAGGGGTGAATCTTAGACCTTCTAGTTGGAACACGGGAATCCATGTGACCGTGCCCGTTGAGGATATTGAATCCGTTGCCCTTTCTGGCTCCGGGGATATTGTTGGAAGAACCACCCTGAAATCGGATTATTTCAGCGCCAGTATGTCAGGATCCGGAGATGTTACCCTGTCCATTGAAGCAGAGAAAGTAGATGCCTCGCTTTCAGGTTCTGGAGATATTAATCTTGAAGGAAAAACTACCGATTTGTCCGTACAGGTATCCGGTTCCGGTGACGTAAAGGCCTACGATCTGGAAGCCGAAAATGTAACAGCCCAAGTATCAGGTTCAGCAGATATAAAAGTTACCGCCAACCAATCCATTGATGCTCGCGTATCTGGGTCTGGGGATATTAGTTACAGGGGCAATCCATCAAAAATTAAAAGTAAATCCTCTGGTTCTGGAGACATATCCAAGGGATAAGGAGTTTATTGCCAATCAAAAAACAAATCAACATCAATCAAAAAAAGGAGAAACCTGGGCCAATGGTCCGGGTTTTTACTTTTTAATCCAGTGATTGGAGTTTCTTCTGTTATTGTAGTCAATCAAATTTGAAGGGTAGTTGATCCAATCTATATGTCTGATTATTTTGCCTGACTCATTGAACGTAAGTATCGTAACAAAGTGCATAGCTTCAAACTCTGTTCCTCCCCAAAAAAATTCAGTGAAATAACCTCTAGTTACAACCTTGTTGCCATCAATAATCTGTTCATAAATGACCAGCGCGTCTGTACTTCCTTTTTCAAAATCTGGGTTATTCCAATCAAAAAACGCTGTGAGTGCCCTCTTTCCTTCTATTCTATCTCCATTCATCACATCCTCCAGAATAACCTCATCGTCATAGAATGACATGAATTTATCGAAATCCTCCCTTGCCTTGAAAGTGTTGTAATACTCTTCTACCGCCTTGGCAACATTCTTGTCCTCGACCCTGATGCATGAGAGGAACGAAAGTAAAATAATGGTTGGTATTGATATGCATCTGACTCTCT
>JBCCUY010000395.1:0-3048 GCA_039196145.1 Bacteroidota bacterium | reverse complement strand
ATGGTGATGATTTCCAATTCCGCCGCTGCCGGAGAGGCGACCCACCCCCCAGAGAAAATGTTATATCCGGTGGCCAGTGCATCTGCCATTACGCTGATGTAATTGCTCGGTCCTGGCACAAAGGAATAAGACTTAGGGTGCGCCATATTGGTGCTGTTGGTCATGACCTTGCTCAATACAAAATCGAGTACTTCCTTTGGATCCGTTCCTTTTTCCGGAGCTTCCTCGAGAAACAAAGAATCCATTTCTTCCCTGGAACCCATGGCAACGGGCATTTTATCATTTTGTGTGGCGAAATGGGAAACTATGGCGTCAACTACCCGATATCCATAGGTTTTCATTTCATCTTGGGAAAGCTCTAGCGTAGCGGAATTTGTTTTCATGAAAGGCTGCAAAAATTGCTGCAAAATTATCCTTTTCTTATGGCATTGCGCATGATAGATGTTCTTTAATTTATAAAAAGGGTAGAGAAGAAAAGTCGATGACATATTGTTCCAGCCATTTAAATGGATTAATTTTAAGGTGTAAATCAGTAGTTTGAAAAAGATTTTTTTGGCTTTATGTGCAGCGGTCTCGGCCTTCCAGCTTTTTGGGCAGGACGCCGTTTCCGGCCATGTTGACGGCTACGAACTGAAATTTTGGGACACCAAGGTGTACCTAAAGGAACTATCGTTGGAAGCCACGATTGGAAAAGCCATAGGTAAGCCTATAGCAGTGGTCCGCCTTAAGAAGGATGGTTCGTTTTCATTTCATAAAAAATACATTTCGGAGTCCAACAAGCTCTATCGGATATCGGTAAACCGAGTTCAAAAAGCTTTGGGGGATACCATAGTTCATGAAGCCGACTTTATACTCTCCAACAAAGATTTTATACGGTTTGGAAAAGGCCCAACACCCTTGGCATCGTATGAGACTTCTAATTCAGCCCAATTAGAGTGGCAAAAGCTTAAGAATTTTGAGTCTAATTTGTTGACGGAGTTTATCCATACAGAGGAAAGAATAGCCCCAAGCAAGGCCTATGTAAAAGACTCCCTTCAAATACTGATGGTCAAACTTATAGGGGTTAAACAACTGGAATCCAAAGCACTTTTGGACCAGGATATCGCCCAAAACGAATCGTATTATTTGGCATTGCTCACAGATTTGAAGCAGAGCGATTTAGAGCCATCCCAATACCTGTTTTTAGAAAAAAAATTGGCTTATTTGACCGGTAAAAACCTTGAGAACCAATTGCTGTGGAGCAAATGGATGATCGGTTTTCTCATCATTTTGACCGTTGGTTTGGGATTTGCCTTGGTTAGGTCTAGAAAATCCAAAAAAAACAGGCTCGTTTCTTCGTTGAGCAAACAGGAAAATACAATTCGAACTTTGATTTTACAGGGCATGAGCAACAAGGAAATTGCGAACGAACTCTATATTAGCCTTAGCACGGTAAAAAGCCATATTACCAGTATTTACAGCAAGCTCAACGTGTCTAACCGTAAGGAATTGGTGCAAAAGGATACTGGTGCTAGTACCTAATTGGTACCTTAAGTTTTAGTGTGGGAGAGTATTCCCAGCTTTCTTGCATCCAAAAACTTGAGCGGTGCAGGGATATATCCAAAGATTGTTTTTACCACTTGAAAAACGGTACCAAAATTGGAATCTACTGTTCGGGTGGATGCTGTTTTTCAACGCATTTATCACCTATTTGCTTACGGTGGAACCAACGGTAAGCTTTTGGGATTCCGGTGAGTACATTGCCACATCGGCGAAGCTGGAAGTACCGCACCCACCTGGAGCTCCTTTTTTTCAAATGGTAGGAGCTTGTTTTGCCCTTTTTGCCAAGGACAGTGGTCAAATTGCATTAATGGTCAACTATGTATCTTGTTTGGCCAGCGCATTTACCATTCTATTTTTATTTTGGACCATTACCCATCTCTTGGGCAAGCTGGGAATACAAAAGGAAAACGGCTCTGCCCAAACCTCAATACTTAGATTGGGCAGTGGAGTAGTGGGGGCCTTGGTGTTTACGTATTCTGATAGCTTTTGGTTTAATGCCGTAGAAACCGAAGTGTACGCTATGGCGAGCTTTGTGATGGCAGCACAACTTTGGATGGGCCTAAAATGGATTGACAATTTGGAACATCCTCGAAGTGCTAAATGGCTCTTATTGATTGCCTTTGTTGTTGGTCTTACTTTTGGTATCCAGTTTATGGGATTCTTGGTGATTCCCTCACTGGTACTATTGTATTGTTTTGAGCGTTACCCACAATCTAGCCTTAAACAATTTATACTCTTCAATGTGCTAGGTGTAGGACTTTTACTGGTAGTTTTTAAGTTCTCATTGACCTATGTTTTGAAACTATTCGGGTGGGCCGAGGTCTTTTTCGTGAACCAAGTGGGGATGCCTTTTAATTCGGGCTCCTTCCTTATGGGCGCTCTGTTACTTGTCTTGTTTTATGTTTGCATACATTATTGCCATGCCAAGGGGTGGAAAAAGACCCACCTTGTGGTGATGTGTTTGCTTTTTATGGGATTGGGATTCACCTCATGGTTGATGTTGCCCATTCGGGCCAATGCGCATGTTGGAATCAACGAGAACGATCCATCCGATGCCCGATTGCTTTTGGCCTATTACAACCGTGAACAATACCCCAGTACCGAAAGTCCTTTTTATGGAGCTTATTATTCGGACAGCTTCGCGGAAAGTACAGGTCGGAAGGATGATAATCCCAAATATGAAAAGAACCTCAAAACGGGTACCTACGAAGTTGTAAACCCTTATAAGAATGCAATTCCAGAATCGAACCCCCAACATATTGGGTTTTTGCCTAGAATGTGGAGTAGCGAAAATGCCGAAAGTTATATGCGATATTTTGGAGCGCTGGATTTTACCATTAAACCGAAACATCTTTCCAATCCTGAGTTAAGGGAAGTTGTACAGCAAATTAAACAAGGGTATGCAAAAGGGGAAATTGATACGGCGCAGTACATTAAGTTTTTAAGGGATTTTACAGAATATTTGGAGGTGAAACCCCCAAGCATATGGGACAATGTAAGGTATTT
>JBCCUY010000394.1:0-3049 GCA_039196145.1 Bacteroidota bacterium | reverse complement strand
ATATACCCCTGTACGAAGGTAAAATGGAACAAAAACCCATCCCAAAAGAATAAGCACCAAGGCGGCCAAAATCTCAAAGTTGGCCATCGGCATGTTTGCTCTTGCACCGGCTCCGGAAACGCCCAAAATGATCTCCGAACCGATATTGGATGCAAATAGGGAAGCTCCCACAACCAGCCATCCTTGGTCCTTGCCAGCCAAAAAGTAATCGGCCGCAGCTCCAGAGCCACCTTTACCACCTGAAGCCCATTTGGCTATCCATAAAATAATTCCAAAATAAAATAGGATAATGAGAATATCCCAAGTACTAATATTGGTTAACATAGGGGTTTAATTTGGTTTGGTCAATGCTTAAAGTTACCAGTTTTTTAGGCCTAATAACTTTTGCCCAAGATCGGTAAGCTCGGCGGTCTCATATTTATCCCTTTCCCAGTTTCGCGGATCACCCGGAAAAGCATAACCTTCCGGTGCTACTCTATTCTTCCATGAATTGATTCGCCATTGCCTTAATTCCTTATTGTCTTCCTCAGCCGGCATCATGGAAATGTATTGTGCAATGCGGACCTTATCCCCTGATTTATTGGGACGAATTCCATGAGGTTCCGTGCTGTTGAAGATCAATAAATCTCCCGCCTCCATTTTAACCTTTACAATCTTGTCTTCAATTCCATCAAGGTCCGGTTGAAAATGATCACGGTCTTCAGGTTGGGTCAATTTCCAGGTATCATAATTACGATAGAGCCATGGTATGCATTGGAATCCCCCCATATTTTCGTCCGTTTGATCGGCCAAGGCCAATACACCCTGAACATTTTGCGGACGTGTCTCGGGGTCATAGTCCCAATGGATAAAGCCCTTCTTCTCAACACCCGGCTGCAAAGGAAAGTTAAGGTTGGCCCTATCTATGGTCACCCATAATTTCTCCGTTCCCCACACATCAACAAAAGCATCGTACACTCTTGGCATTTGCCTGTTGTTCCATAAATGCTGATGGTTATACACCTCAACCATTCCGGTTCCTGTTAGCTCCTTCATTTTCATTTCCGCTCTTGGAGGTGCGTACCAAGTTTTGGGGTCGTTGGGGTCTTTCTCGTCAAACTCCCACAAAAAATTAGCCGTGGCTCTGGCTTGTTCCCTGGGAATCGCATTTTTTATAACGATATAGCCATTATGTACCCAAAAGTTCCAGTCTTCTTCTGTTAACACCCTAAGTGGTTTTCCGTTAGATCTATCGTTCAACATCATCTTGCTGCTTGTGGCCGTGGATGGATTCCCTGGAATTTCCTCATGGGCCTTATTGGCCATTTCCAATTTTACTTCTTTTTCCATGATTTCTGTTTTTTCTACTACTGAATTCTATGGGATAAAACTAGGCAGTCCAATAGGCGTTCTCAACCTTTATATTGATAAAAATTTGAACTATATTGATTTTTTATATGTAATTCAATACTTTAGAGGGTATTAAAGTGTAAATTGAAGATTCAGTTAGAGACCATAGCGCCCAATACCAAGAGTCCGTTCCGACTTTTGCATCTTCCCAGATTGAACCATTTGTTCTATTGGCATTTTCATCCTGAGTACGAGTTGGTCTATATTGAGGGAGCCAGCGCAACCCGGCATGTGGGTGATAGTATCTCGAGTTTTGAAGGTAGTGATCTGGTCCTTATTGGTTCCAATATCCCACATCTCAACTTTGATTATGGGGTACAGACCGATTATATTAAGGATGTACTTCATATAAAACCAGAATTCAAGGACCAGTTTTTGGCCAGTATTCCAGAATTGCAGTCTATCCATGTGTTGTTTGAAAAATCCAGACATGGTATTGTTTTTACTGGGGAAACCAAAAAGGTAATTGGGGAGCGATTAAAGAAACTGCACCTTCTTTCCACTTTTGAACTTTTTATGGAGTCCATTTCCATTCTCAAGGAATTGGCCCATAGTGACGAGTATTTTCTGCTGCATGAACGTCCCTTTGTAAATCGCTATCGAAAAAAAGAACAGGACCGGTTACGGGGAATACATGAATTTGTGGACAAGAACTACCAACGAAAAATTGAAATTGCCGAAGTGGCGGAACTTTGTAATTTGGGCAAAGAGGCCTTTTGCAGGTATTTTAAAAAGACTACGGGAAATACCTTCACCAATTTTTTAAACCAGTATCGCATCAGTCAAGCACAGCGACTGTTGCTTATGGGGAAAAATGTGGGGGAAGCTTGTTATGAGTGTGGGTTTGAAAGTCTTTCGTATTTCAATCGCACCTTTAAGAAAATCAGTGGTGAGAATCCTTCTGAATTTAAAAGACAATATTTGGTAAACCGAGGAAGGAGGGCCTAAGGTTGGAACGCCCATAAAAAAAGAACCGCCCCAAGCTTAGAACTTGAGGCGATTCTTAACTAAATAACCAACCAAAAAACTTGTTATAGTAGTCGAACACTAATTTCTTTCCTTACTTTTTTCTTTGCCTTGTAACAGACATTATGGAATTTTTAACTTTTGAACGTTTCTTTCCTGCCTTGTTACCGGACTTCAAATATTGAATGTAACCCCTACCTTGGAACTCATATACTGTTTCACTGGCCACATGGTACAATTCAATGGTACTATCATCAATAACGTACAATTCAAAATAGTCATTGCCCAGAAAGTCATAATCCAGTGTTAAAGTTTTTAGTGTACCGTCATTGGCCACATCAAAGACTTCGTAATCGCCCTCATAATCCCACTGGAGATTAGGAATTGGTGTTCCGCTACCATCAACGGATGACCTAAAAAAGGGTCCATTGTTTCCGGAAAGAAACTGCAGATAGTTCTCGTCATCAAACTCGTTTACAGCACCTATTTCGCTGGTATACGTTTTCTCCCATGCTTGGTATTCCTGTAAGAAGTAATTGATATTGTCATAGAATATCCCATCGTAATCAAAATTGTTGCGCTGATAACCCTGTAGAATGTAGGATGTATTGGAACGTGAATCAAACAACTCAATGGTGCTGCTGTTTACAGCATAAACATCCAGAACACAAGTGCCAACAACATCATGGTCTAT
>JBCCUY010000393.1:0-3051 GCA_039196145.1 Bacteroidota bacterium | reverse complement strand
GGGAACAGTGGGCCAATTGTATATGGCCTGATGCAAGAATCGGGATTTGGCCTGTCCGATATGGAAATTATAGGTGCGCTCATAGGCCAGTGCAGTTTTTACCCATTGTTCCCGTAAGGCTTCCAACTGGGATTCATCAGGATTTTTTGAATAGGTATTTGCCAGTTGGTCGAGTATGCCGGCCTTTTTATCAAAATCCACCAATGCCGGCATAATTACCTGGTCAGTTACTTCTTGTAATAACTGTTGAACCTCAAATCCTTCTTGGGTATCTTTTTCACTTGATTGGCGTTTGCAGTCCACAAAAAAAAGCGCGGTCAATATGATGAGGGCCAAATATATTCTTTTCATGTTTTAGCGTTAAAGGGAATTGATAAAATCGATAAGTTGTTGCCGTTCTTCTGCACTTAAATTCATAAAGCCTTGTTTGCTCCGTTCCGCTTCACCTCCATGCCATAAAATGGCTTCCTCAATGTTTCTTGCACGCCCATCATGCAGGAGAAAAGTATGTTGGTTGACTGTGGAAATGAGCCCGATGCCCCAAAGAGGTTGGGTACGCCATTCATTTCCATTGGCATTGTAATCCGATCTGTGGTCTGCAAGACCTGGGCCCATATCATGCAGCAGAAAATCGGAATATGGTCTTATGGTTACGTTTTCTAAAAGTGGATTTAAGGGAAAACTTCCAGTAACCTGCCCTGTGGCATGGCATCCAATACAATTCAAGCTATTGAATAACTTCTTTCCTTTTAAGACGGATTCTTCCTTAAAACCCCTTCGGTTCGGTACCGTAAGAGCGGCTTGGTAGAACAAAACGCGATGCAACTGTTTGTCCTCAACTTCGGGTTCGCCCCCATTATGGGCATTTTGGCAATCCTTTTGCGGATTTGGACAGTTGTTTTGATCAAAAATGGATGTCGTAAGACCCATGTCGCCATGAAAAGCGCTGGCCACCTGCACTTTGAGAGTAGGAGCATTGGCTTTCCAACCGTATTTGCCAAGATCTACTTCATTGGTTTCACTGTTCCAAACGTAGTTTGGCCTCCCGGAGATTCCATCACCGTTCTGGTCATGTTCATCCTCATATTTCAAAATCTCATTGTCTGGTAGGGCACTAATGAATCCCATTCCAATAGTCTGTTGGGCTACTCTTGGTGAAGTTTGTACGGATCCTATTTCCCCAAACTGTTCTTCGGAAAAACTGTAGGAAGGTTTTCGAAGTTGATAAGAGGTGCCATCAGGGTAGGTACCCTTAATAGTATCAAAGGTCACCGTTATTTTGGCCTCAAATGGAATCCCTCTATTGCCCCGATCCTGTATCTGGGTTCCATAGTTGGGCAAAGCCAATGGCCCACCATGTTTGTCCTGTCCTGGTTGACTAATGCGCATTAGAAATCCACTTGATACGGACCCGTTGATCAAGGGCTTTCCCCGTCCATCTTTAAAATGACATCCAGCGCAGGCACGAGCATTAAAGGTTGGTCCCAATCCGTCCCTAGCGGTGGTAGAAGCGGGAGAAGATACCCAGGATTGGTTGAACAATGAATTGCCTGTGGCAAAAAGGGCCTGTTCTTGGAAGGACAATCCGGGAACTTCAAAACCAAATGCATTGGCGCTGGTGGAATTGACCCCTAAGGACCCCACTGGAAACTCTTCCCCTTCCTCATACAACGCCAAATAGTCATCTTGTTTTGACATGCATCCCATCAAAATGAATATTGGAATAAATAAGGTTAGGTGGAATCTTTTCATAGCCATTGTTACATCCTTTTGCCCTTTGGGCCAAGCTAATCACAACTTGGTTATGGGCTATACAACCTAGGTTGCAAAGTTACCACAATTCCAGTCCCTTACAATATGGTTTATCTTAGATTAATCCCCAGAACATTGGCAGAAACACTTATCTGATCCCCCAGTGCCTGCAAGGCCACAACACCTTGCATTACAGGTCCATATTCTTCGTCAGAAGACGTTTCCTTGGTAATTAAAAAATCAAATGGCAGTTCATTGTTGGCAATAATTTCTACTTTGGACATAGCCTCATCCATCGCCATTTTCAATTGCTGGGCCTGAGTTTCATCTGCTTGCAATACCAAGTCGTAGAATGAGGGCCCTGAAATAGAACCGTAAGTCCCGAAAAGTACGTTTTCGATTCCCAGGGCATTTACGTAAATGTCCCTGTGGGTATTATCTGAAAAACAAGAATGTTCATCTTCCTGCCCTGAGGCATCAATCCCATCTGTGGAATCCACTGGGGCAATCATTCTTTCCGAACTGAGTTCGTCGCCAGCCATAAAAAAAGCACCGTTGATAAGTTGCCGTAATGCCACGTTGTGATCCAATCCTTCGAAAACGGTACGGTAAGCTCCACCAACCTTCCAAGTATCCACCAAGTCTTTTAAATCCGAGACCAAAAGGGTTACGGCCTCCTCCAGATACTGGGCTCTTCTTTTGGCATGGGGTTCCGTGGTATAATCTGTAAATTTACGCAAGCCAGGTAGGCCCTCCACAGGATTGGTATTGTCTTGTCCCCACAACAAAAATTCTATAGCATGCCATCCGCTACTAATGGATTTGTCCGTATCTTTCTCATTCATATCGGCCAGCATTGTTGAAGTTATTGCGACGGTACTGTCAGCAATGATGCCGGGATACGAACCCGAATGTTCTTCGGTACCTGGGGCTACATAATCGATATAACTTTCGTCAATGGGCCATGCATTCATTTGACCTTCATTAGCGATACCCCAAGGTGTCCTATTACTTTGGATTACATCCACCGGGCTGTTCGTTTCCCTATATACTTCCGTCTGACCGTAAATCTCTCTGGCCGCCAACCAGGCCTTCTTGGCTTTTTCAAGTCCTGGCTCCGAAGGATTTTCCAAAAAATCTTTTATGGTCGCTTGCAGCTCTAACGCTTTATTATAACTATCAGCATAGGATTGATGTACAATCTGGGCGTAATTTGCAATTACTTTTGATTCCATTTTTTCGGACTGAGTGCCGCATTGAATAAATATGACAGTAGCTAGAAGAGATAGGAAATAAGAT
>JBCCUY010000392.1:0-3060 GCA_039196145.1 Bacteroidota bacterium | reverse complement strand
ACAAAATCAAGGCCGCTATAATCAAAAGAACGCTACCAAAGAACGAAGCATACTTTTTTTTATAGAGTAATTTTGGCATCAAATAATAATTGATGATAACCGCTGCAACGACATAGGTCAGAAAAAAAATCAACTCGTGCAACTCCACCCCCGGATGGTATCGGTCATATGAATAAAACAAAAAGACCAAAAGATGGAGTACAATCTGAAATACGAGTTCCTTTCTAACTATCAAGTTCTAGTTTATTTAATAGGTATAAAGCTATTCGATATTTCTTAAGCAAGAAAAAGTTATGCCGCAAACAACCATATTGTCTCCTTCAACGACATTTTGCATTTAATTTTCCCAAACCTTGTTGATTAGGGCATAAGGCTTGTTGTTCACAGAATTTGCTGCCCATTTTTTCCAATTCCGTGCCATATTTGGGTAAGCAAAAGGTATTATGAAATTGATTTGGTTCAGATATTATAGGGTGTTGCCAGTTTTAGTTATTTTTTTCACTACTTGGATGGCCAATGGCCAGGAAGGGCAAATTACCTTTACCGGTAAGGTCGTAGATAAATCCACCCGGCAAGCCGTTGCTTATGCAACCGTTATGATAGCCGATAACCAAACGAAAAAAGCCATTACCGGGACCACAACATTGGAAGACGGTTCATTTATGTTGGCTACCTCAGCATCAGATTTTTATATAGAAGTCAGTTTTATTGGTTTTGAAAAGCTAATAATAAGGCCTAAGTCCCTCTCAGGATCTAGAATCGATTTAGGTGAACTTGGAATACAAGAAGACGCCCAACAATTGGAAGAAGTTGTGGTGGAAGGAGAGGTTTCCAAAACGGAGTTTAAACTGGACAAAAGAGTTTTTAATGTAGGCAAGGACCTGAGCAGCGCCGGTGCCAGTGCATTGGACGTACTAAACAACGTACCTTCTGTCAATGTTAACATCGAGGGACAAATTAGTTTACGTGGAAGTCAAGGGGTTCAGGTGCTTATCAACGGAAAACCCTCTATTATTGCGAGTGATGAGAGCAATGCCTTGGGAACCATCACTGCAGATATGATCGATCGGGTGGAAGTCATCACCAATCCCTCTGCCAAATACGATGCAGAGGGCACTTCCGGAATTATCAATATCGTCATCAAAAAGGAGGAGCGAAGAGGGTTAAATGGTTCCATATCGGTTAATACCGGCGCTCCCAATAATCATAGCGTTGGTGTAAGCCTAAATAAAAGAACCGAAAAACTCAATCTCTTTACCCAAATTGGTGCAGGGTATCGGGAGCTTCCGAATGATATAGAAAGTAGAAATACAGATTTGATCAATGATACGGCAGTGTTTACAGTTGGTGAGGAATTCCGGAACGAAGCCTACTACAACTTTGTACTGGGAACCGACTATTATTTTAACCCAACAAGTGTATTGACACTTTCTGGCAATTTTGCCCTTGAAATCGAAGATCAGCCATCCACCACCAATTTTTCATCTTTTGAGGGAAACACTATTACCTCGCAATGGGAGCGTACGGAAGTTACAGATGCCACCAACCCCAAGTTTCAATACGAACTCCAGTATAAAAAGGATTTCAAAGGCGATGAAGATCATGTACTGCTTTTCAGTGCCTTGGGGAATTTCTTCGGTAAAGATCAATCTTCCGAGTTTACGGACACAACCATTTCCGGACTTGACAATGATGATGCACAGCTCACCCGAACCGATTTCAAGGAATCGGTGTTTACCTTTAAACTTGATTACACAAAACCCTTTTCCGAAACCCTTACCCTTGAAACTGGTGCGCAGTATGTGTTCAATGATGTAAGTAACGATTTCGAGGTCCAAGATTGGATCAATGGGACATTTGTTGTAGATCCTGGACTGACCAATATTTTTGAATACGATCAAAAGGTGCTTGGTCTATACAGCACCGGGGCCTATGAAGGTGAAAAATGGGGATTAAAAGCAGGTGCGCGGATGGAGCAGACCAACCTTAATACTCTGCTGGCAAATACTGGTGAGGATAACGAACAGAATTATACCAATCTGTTTCCCAGCTTTCATTCATCCTATAAGTTTTCGGAGCGGGTTTCACTTCAGGCTGGGTATTCCAAGCGGATTTACCGTCCTAGGTTGTGGGATCTAAATCCTTTTTTCAATATTCGAAACAACTTTAATATCCGTCAAGGGAATCCTGATCTTTTACCGGAGTTCACCGACTCTTATGAGGTAACTGGTATATTTTTTATTGGAAAAACAGCACTAAATCTGGGAGTCTATCATCGGTATACCACTGATGTGATTGAAAGGGTTTCCTCCTTTGAAAATAATGTGAACACTACCAGACCAGAAAATATTGGTACCAATGCAACTACTGGTATTGAATTCAACACCAAATACAGTCCGGCAAAATGGCTCACTTTTAACGCCGACTTCAACTATAGTCAGTTCTCAAGAGAAGGTATTTTCCAGGATATTGACTTCGATTTTAATGCCGATCGCTGGTCTTCAAAACTGATGACCAAATTGAAACTCCCTGCAGAAATTGATTTTGAGGCCACAGGAAATTACCGATCAAGGTATCAAACCGTGCAAGGTGAAATCAGCGAGAACATCTTCATGGATTTGGGACTTCGTAAAAAATTGATGAAGGGCAAGGCCATTCTGAACCTCAGCATACGTGATGTTTTTGCCTCCCGTATCAATGAGAACCAGATTGCCCAAGCCGATTTTGAAATTTACAATCGACGCCAAAGAGGTCGTTTTGTGGCCTTCGGATTCAGCTACGGTTTTGGCAAAGGTGAAGCCATGCAGTATTCCGGAGGGCGAAGGAGATAATTCCAAGAGCCAAGAGCCACGGGCCAAACTAAACCGTAAAAAACAATTAGCCCAGACTTGCCAAACTTTTCTCCAAAGTTTCAATCTTGGCTTCGGCGTCGGCAGCCTTTTTCTTTTCGATGGCCACTACCTTTTCCGGTGCGTTGTTGACAAAACGCTCGTTGCTCAATTTCTTTTGAACCGATTGTAAAAAGCCTTTGGTATAATTGAGTTCTTCGGTAATCTGCTT
>JBCCUY010000391.1:0-3064 GCA_039196145.1 Bacteroidota bacterium | reverse complement strand
CTGGGCAAAAAATCCGTGTAATGGAGAGTATCACGGCAATGGACATGGTACGAAACCTGAGCGGGTCGCCTACACCAATATCGGCAGGGGAACTTTACACGGCTTTGCAACAGGGCGTTGTGGACGGTGCCGAAAACAATCCCCCAACCTTTTATTCATCCAGACATTACGAGGTCTGCAAGTATTATTCCCTTGATGAACATGCCACTATACCGGATGTGATGCTGATAAGCACCCATCTATGGGACACTCTAAATCATCAACAACAAAGCTGGTTACAGGCGGCCATGGATTCGTCAATAGTCTACCAGAGAAAGCTTTGGGCAGAAACCGAGAAAAAGGCTCTCGAAGAGGTGAAAAAAGCTGGTGTCACAATTTCTTATCCCGACAAAACGGAGTTCAAGAAAAAAGTTGCACCTATTTATCACTTTTACAAAAACGATGGCACCATCGGGAAGCTCATTGATAGAATCCAGTCCGTTCAATAATAAGACAACAGATGGAAACGAGAAAAAAAGTAGATAGAATATTAGGGGCCGTGTTAAGCTCGATAATGGGTGCAATGGTCATAAATGTGCTATGGCAGGTCTTTACAAGATTTGTATTGGACTCTCCGAGTTCATTCACGGACGAACTCGCCAGATATCTAATGATTTGGGTCGGTGTTTTGGGGGCTGCATATATCTCTGGAAGGAAAATGCACGTTGCCATTGACCTACTGCCAACAAGGCTCAATAAAGAGGGCCAAATAAAACTTAAATCCATTGTCAATGCCCTCATTATCGTTTTCTGTCTTTTTGCCCTTGTCATAGGAGGTAGCAGATTGGTTTACATCACCTTCGTCCTAAGGCAGTTTTCTCCAGCCCTTCAGATTCCACTTGCTTTGGTATATGCCGTAATACCCATAAGTGGCCTTATCATAATTTATTATAAAACTCTGGATTTAATCCATAAACAATAGCCATGGAATATTTACCCGTTTTGGTCCTAGTTATAAGTTTCATAACCTTTCTTTTGATAGGTGTGCCAGTTGCATGGAGTATCGCAATGTCATCCTTGTTGACCATGTTGACCAGTATTTCCATGCTGCCCGCACTAACTACCATATCCCAACGAATGGCGACAGGTCTCGATAGTTTTGCCCTGTTGGCAATTCCATTTTTCATACTTTCGGGCCAATTGATGAATCGGGGTGGGATAGCGCACCGTTTGATAGATTTTGCAAAAACCTTGGTAGGTGCGCTTCCCGGTGGACTCGCTTTGATAAACATCATTTCCGCAATGTTAATGGGTTCCATTGCAGGTTCTGCCATGGCATCTGCGTCTGCAATGGGCAGCATATTGGGCCCTGAAATGGAAAAGGAGGGGTATTCAAAAGAATTTGGTGCAGCCGTCAATATTACTTCGTCCACAATAGGATTGGTGATTCCCCCAAGTAATGTTTTGATAGTCTATTCTTTGGCAAGCGGAGGTGTCTCTATTGCAGCACTTTTCTTGGCAGGCTATATTCCCGGAATAATCACCGGCCTTCTATTGATGATAGTTGCTTCACTTTGGGCAAAAAAGAAGGGCTTTGGCAAAGGGCAAAGAAGTTCAATTAGAGAAGTGGCCAAAAGCTTTTTAAGGGCATTTCCCAGTCTAATGCTATTGGTGGTGGTCATAGGTGGAATCACTGTTGGCATTTTTACCGCTACAGAGGCATCCGCTATTGCAGTGCTCTATACCTTGTTGCTGGGTTTTTGGTACAAGGAGATTAAGGTCTCCGATTTGCCCAAGATTTCCTTGGAATCATGTGGTACGACTGCCATAGTGATGCTTCTTATCGGAGCATCGATGAGCATGTCTTGGGTGATGTCCTATGAGAACATTCCCCAGGATTTGAGCCAAGCACTATTGGGTCTTAGCAGTAATCCGTTGGTCATTCTCTTAATCATAAACCTGTTATTGTTGTTTGTGGGGATATTTATGGACATGACTCCTGCAATCCTGATTTTCACGCCCATATTCCTGCCCATAGTGGTATCGTTGGGTATGGACCCTGTCCACTTTGGTATAATAATGGTCTTGAATCTTTGTATAGGGCTTTGCACACCACCCGTTGGATCAGTTCTTTTTGTTGGCGTTGGCATAGCCAAGACTTCCATCGAAAAGGTTGTGAAGCCCTTGATTCCACTTTTCATCGTAATGATCGTGTCACTGGTCCTGATTACTGTTTTTCCTGAACTCAGTCTTTGGTTGCCTGATTTGTTCGGTCTGTAAAATAAATTTTAGCATTAAAAAAATATAACTAATTAATAATCAATGGATAAAGAAAATCAAGTTAGATACGCTGCTTCGCCAAGAGAAGTTAGAAATATGGATACTGAAGAATTGCGAAATGAGTTTTTGATTCAAAACATTTTTCTGCAAGATAAAATTAGTTTGGTCTATTCACATTATGATATATTTATTACCGGAGGCGTAGTTCCTGTAAATAAGAATGTACAACTCCTGACAGTTGATGCACTTAAATCGGACAATTTTCTGGACAGAAGAGACTTAGGAATCATTAATATAGGAGCCGAAGGCACCGTAACAGTAGATGGAGAAAAATATGTGTTAGCGCATAAAGAAGCTCTATATATAGGTAAAGGAAACAAGAATATAGCCTTTTCAAGTGTTTCCACAGAAAATCCAGCACAATTTTATTTAAACTCTACTCCAGCTCACGCTGAATATCCAACTAAAAAAATAGGAATAAATGATGTTGAAACTATTGAGTTAGGATCTCCAGAAACGGCAAATGCGCGTACATTAAGAAAATACATAGTAAGCAGTGTTGTTGATGTATGCCAATTGCAAATGGGAATGACGACCATAAAAGCAGGTAGTTCTTGGAATACTATGCCAGCACACGTTCATGATAGACGTATGGAAGTATATTTTTATTTTGAAGTACCCGAAAATCAAGCTGTGTGTCATTTTATGGGAGAACCACAAGAAACCAGACATATCTGGATGGCTAATAATCAAGCCGTAATTTCTCCACCATGGTCCATTCATTCAGGTTCCGGCACTAGTAACT